>JAKPRU010000308.1 GCA_029557025.1 Candidatus Omnitrophota bacterium
GGCCAATCCCTGCCGGTTCAGTTTCGCGCCATGCTCGAAAAAGGCGTATTCCAGTACATCTCGAACGTCTTTGGGGAATCCCGCCGGGAGATAAAACTGTTTTGCTTCCGGAACTAGGGAAAGTGCCGTCTCCAGAAATCCATCGGCGGTAACGATGGCATGTGCGGCTCCGACCATCACAGAAACTGCCTGGGCCGCCTCTGTGTTGACTACTTCATCAACAAACTGCTCCATCGTCCAGTGCATCCAATTGGGCGTATCGACATACGGAGCGATGTAGTTGTCCAGAATAAACCGCGCCGCTATGCCCGGGTCCAGTCTCTCGTTCAAAATGCCGGACACAAACCGAACCATGTCGGCCCTGGAGGAAAATGACGGGACCCCGAACAACTTCCCTGTCCAGTCCTCCAGCAAGGGAGAAAATAGCGATACGGATAATTCTTTTTCCAGCGTCCGGGATAAATGTTTCGCCACGATTTTCCGTACGGCAAAGCGGACGGATTCGTTCATGTCGATGTGATAGTCGTCCAGAATCTTCCGTAGTCTATCGGTTTCGGCATACCCGCTGCGAATTGCCTCTTCCAGGGTCCGATCCGCCTCAATTTGCAGACTCTGGAAATAGCGCTCGATCGCATCGGCGAATTGCTCCGCGTACGGTTCACTGTTCAAAACAGTCTCGATCTGATCGCGAACCGTTCGGTCCAGAGCATCCGGGTTAAAGATTTTGTCGAGCCGAGGTTTCCAAAATACATCAAACTGGCTATCGGCCAGTACTTCCCGACCCGAAAATGTAATCCGGTTTGCATCGATCCGTATGTTTCCGGGGATATTCCCCAAAAGGCCGTTGAGATGTCCGGCGAACGATTCGGAGAACCAGATATCGGTTACCGAGGGAACCAGGTTCGCCACAAAAGGGTGACGGGGATTGGCGAGATTGAGGACTACATACCCGTATTCCTCTCCGGGAAGAACCCCGTAAGGATCGGACAGTCGGCCGAAAAACGTACCGAAACTCCCCGCAACACTCATAAAGAGCGATTCCTCGTTGTTCTTTATTCCCGCAACGGTTTCCGCGAAGTCATACCAGCCGTCTTCGAC
>JAKPRU010000314.1 GCA_029557025.1 Candidatus Omnitrophota bacterium
CGCAGGATCTCATCCTGTTCTCCATGCCCGCGTTCTCGTTTGTCGGTTTGCCGAAAGCCTGGACCACGGGAAGCTCCATTATGCCGCAGAAACGCAACCCGGATCTCCTGGAGGTCATTAAGGGGCGGGCCGGAGTCGTCATCGGTCACACCCAGGTATTGCTCGCCGCCAATCTGGGAAACCTCTCCGGATACAATCGGGATACTCAGTGGACGAAGTTCGTGGAAATGGATGTTATCCGAGAAGTGTCCGGAATCGCCGATGGCCTGGCCGGGCTGGTAGAAGGACTGGAGATACACACGGAGGCAATGAAGAAGGCCACAACACAGGGATTTATCGAGGCGGTCGATCTGGCGGACATGCTGGCCCGCGAGAGAAAAATGCCGTTTCGCGCTGCGTATCGAATCGTCTCCGATGCCGTCGCCGCGTGCGAAGAAACAGGACGCTTCTCCCTGGAACACATAAACAACGTACTGAAAGAGGCGGGGCAGGCGATTCTCACGGAGTCGGAGTTCGCGGCCGTTGCCGATCCGGCGGAGAATGTGCGACGGCGGCATCAGGCATTCGGCCCGCATCCCGACCGGGTTCGAGAGTCTCTGGAGCAGATCGCCCTGCAAGCCCAGACCATCAAGGCTTGGCGCGATCAGGAGACACAAAGGCTGGCACAACTGCGCAAAACCGTGAGGGAGTATGAACCGCAATGACGCAGCCTGTCGTTCGCCTGGATCGCGTCACCAAATGCTACTATCTCTCCCACGAGCAATATCCCACTTTAAAAGAAAGAATCCTGCGCTGGGGGGCACGTCGCGTTCGCTCGGAGGAGTTTCTGGCCCTGCGGGAGGTTTCACTCGATGTCCATTCGGGCGAGATTCTCGGCATTATTGGGGATAACGGGTCCGGTAAAAGTACACTGTTGAAAGTTGTTGCGGGAATTACCGATCCCACCTCCGGCACGCTGACCGTCCGGGGCTCAATCGCATCCCTTCTGGAGGTGGGTGTCGGCTTTCACCCGGATTTGACAGGTCGCGAGAATATCTTCCTGTCGGGCGCACTCCTGGGTATCCCGGAGGCAACGCTTAAGGCGAGGGTAAACGATATCATCGACTTCTCCGGGATCGGGAAATTCATCGACACACCGGTCAAGCATTACTCCTCCGGCATGTTTTTGCGCCTGGGTTTTGCGGTGGGCGCGTATGTCGAGCCGGACATCCTGCTGGTCGATGAGATCCTGGCTGTCGGAGATCAGCTGTTCCAGCGGAAATGCGTCGGCCATCTCCGGCAGATTGCCGCATCGGGCAAGACCGTCATCCTGGTCTCGCACGACCTGGATGTTCTCCTGGCGCTGTGTACACGGGCGGTG
>JAKPRU010000332.1 GCA_029557025.1 Candidatus Omnitrophota bacterium
CGTTCAGCCCGACGAGCGCAACACGGTCCCCACGCTGAATCGTGAATTGCGCATTCGAGAACACGACATTGGAGTCATAAGCCTTGCTGAGATTCCGAACCCGAAGAACGTCCTTTCCACTTCGTGGCGGCTGGGGAAATCGGACTTGCAGGCGACGACGGTACACGGGGACATCGATGGTCTCCATCTTCTCCAGCATCTTGATCCGGCTCTGAACCTGCTTGGCCCGCTTCTTGTCCGCGCGGTATCGGTTGATAAACCGCTCGACCAGTTCGATCCTTTTCTCCTGGTGTTTGGCCGTGGCCTCCAGCTGTTCCCGACGCAGGTCTTTCTCACGCTCATAAAAGGAATAGTTTCCCCTGTATTCGATCAGCTGTCCGCGCTCGATCTCGGTCGTGCGCAGAGCCACCCGGTCCAGAAACACGCGGTCATGGCAGACCAGCACAACCGCCCCCGGATAATTCAAGAGGAACGATTCCAACCACTCGATATTTTCCAAGTCGAGATAATTGGTCGGTTCATCAAGGAGAAGGGTATCGGGACGGCGAAGCAGAAGCCGGGCCAGCTCGATACGCACCTGCCAGCCGCCGCTCCAGATATCGGTCAGGTCATGCCATCGTCTTTTGGAAAAGCCCAAACCCGAGAGAATCCGTGCGGCTTCCGTCTCCAGGTCGTACCCGCCGATACGCGCGAAATTCTCCTGAAGGTCCCCATATCGGCGAAGCAGCCGGGCCATCTTGTCTTTGTCGTTAACGGGAAAGGCCAGTCTGTCTTCGAGCGCGTGAAGTTCCTCCCCGGCAGCCAGGATTTCCTCATGTCCGCTGAGTACATGATCCCACAGCCGCTCCCCCCTGGTTTGCATTACGTTTTGCGGGAGATAACCCACGGTCTGGTTTTTCGGCTTGATGATTTCTCCTTCGGAGGGCAGAAGGACCCCACAGGCAACCTTCAGCAGTGTGCTTTTGCCTTCGCCGTTCGGACCAACCAGCGCCACCCGGTCGCCATCCCCGATATTCCAATTGACATTATCCAGGATTTTCCGGTCGCCATAGGCCAACGTGACACCCGCCAAGGCAAGCATTGAAACCTCCATGCGAATCGTAAGGAAAAGAGCGGCCACCCGAAGGCGCGATCCGCAGCCATTTCACGGGAGAGAAAATACCATACGGTTGGTGTCTCCCCCAGTCAACATGAACCTGGAACAAGCGGATTGGGAAATCGCAAGCGCGCTGGAAAAATGCAAATTTTTCGACGAAAGATAGTTGCCATCCGCGACATATATTCTATAATGAATATGTGAAAGTGCTCATTTCTTATGGATATGAGGAACTTGCAATGAAAAAAATCACACTTTTTCTTATTTTTTTGCCCGTCACGTTTGTTTGGGCCGCACCGGACCAGGTTCGCACCGAAACCGGGGTTCTGCCGTGCCGAATTATCGAGGATACCGGGTCGCTTCTGGTTGTCGAAACTGTCACCGGAGACTTTGTCGGCCTGCGGAAATCGAACATTAAGGAAGTCATAAAGGGAGAGGAATCAGACTTTTATCTTCTTCGCGGCGAACATTATGAGAAGAAAGCGGCGGATGAACAGGCTGTTCTGGAGTATCTTCAGGTGCTCAAACGGAATCCTCAGAATGTCGAGGCAAACCGGCGCATTGAATCGATTAACCTTCGTCACAAGCAAAAACGCTGGGAGGAACGCGTTCTGACCGCGCGACAACTGATTGCGCAACAGGATTACCGTAAGGCCCTTGAGGCATTCCAAGCCGTTCTGGCCGAGAACCCGAACGACGAACTGGCCAAGCAGGTTGTCGATGAGATGTGCAACACCTACACGCGCATTGCATTCGAGTATTATGACCACTGTTGGGATGAAGGAGCGATTGAGGAACTGGCCAAAGCGGAAGCGTTAAACCCTGAAAGTGCAGAGATTTATTATGTTTTGGGAATGATTCATCAGGACCAGCGCCAATGGGAATTGGCCCGTCAGGAGTATGAGCGGGCACTGGAGTTGAATCCCAATCATTCACAGGCTCGCCAACAGCTTCTCGCACTGATTGAACGTCAGCGTTCAGGGCGATGGTTTGGAATTTAACTATGCGTGATCCGGGCGGGGTATTCCGTGTCGCAACTCCCTGGTTTTTCTGGATTTTTCTTTTATCAGCCTGGTTTATCCCATCTGTTTATGGGCA
>JAKPRU010000377.1 GCA_029557025.1 Candidatus Omnitrophota bacterium
GGCGGCGTCCCCGGCGGCCCAGGCGGCGGCCCCGGCGGCGTCCCTCGTCTCCTTGTTGTTTTTCCTTAAAACCGCCTTCGCCGCTTTAATCGCCTTTCGCGGACGTTTGTCCTCTGGATATTTCTTCTCGAACAGTTCAAGAACCTCCTCGGCCGCGAAAATCGCGTACCGAATCTTGCCCTTGCGATTCAGCAATCGAGCAATCAGCCAGTTCGCCCATTCCAGTCTTTTGTCCTTCAGCAAACCTTCCATCACTTCGGCGGATTTCGTCTCCCCGAAATTCTCAAACCACGCCACACCGTCCGAACACGCCTCCCACTTCTTTAGTAACTCCTTCGTCAGTTTCACCGTTCCCCCTTTAGGAGCGTCCAGGCGAGCGCCGCTTGGAGTGGGACTTGGCCATTCCCCAATCCTTTCAACCGGCTCACGCGCTTTTCGACTCCGACCGCAACTCTGCCGACATTCGGTTCTGCTTCCCACCATCCAAAATCACGATCCACCGATTCCCCTTCCTGATCTTCCGCGCCAATGGGTTTCCGTGTCGGCGCATCCGGCTGTTGTGGGTTGCACAGAGACGATTCTTTCTCGCTGGCTTCTCGCAGACCTGACATATCCCTAGACGTTTCCAGGCCACTTTCCCCATTGCCCAATGTTGTCGTGTGTGGCATGAGGGGCAAAGCGTTTCCAAATTCTCCGGGGCATTGTTCCCCCTGTTCCCATCCCGATGATGAAGTCCGATGTGCTCCTTCGCCCCGCACCGTTCGCATACTTCTTTCTGATATTTCTCCCTCACCGATTTCGGCACCCAACCCATCACGGCCATTCATCCCTCCTTCGTTTTTGTCCAACCCAAAACCCATCCCATCAACCACTCCACGAAAGTCGGATTCAACTGACCACCAGCCTTCGTAGAAAGACCGTGAGACGATGTCGTCCCCATTTCTTTTGAAGTTTGGCTGAAGTTTGGGCCTTTCCAATCCGAAGCGTTTGGCGTCGGCCACATCTTCACCGCTTCGTTTAAGGAGTCCGGCTTCCCCTTGTGCTTCCCTGCGTCGTGTTCCGCCC
>JAKPRU010000388.1 GCA_029557025.1 Candidatus Omnitrophota bacterium
AGACCGTCCCCGAGTTGATACCCGGGGCGATGGCATGAGCGGCGGCGGTGAGGGTTTTGTAAACCTCTCCGTTGAATCGAACCGATCGTCCATCCGAGCGATGATTCGCCGGATCGTGGACGACCACCGCTTCATACCACCGGCCTTTGTAGGAGGTCCGCAACCGGGTTCCGGCCGGAGGGATTTCCAAGGGTTTCCGGAGATGCTTGGGAATGATCTGGCAGCCGGGAGTCAGGCTACAAACCGGCGGTTCATCCTCCTCGACCGGCGTACTATCTTCCGGAGGTTCTGAAATCTCAGCGGGCGCCTCGGGATCACAATGAAGTTGTTGAATCCGTTGGGTTTGCTCGTCGATGCATTTCCCGGATACCGTGCAGGTTGCGCACTCCGGGGCGAGGGGATCGAAGAGTCCCCAACAGGACGGATGAATGGCGATAGCGAGTTGAACGTCCATCAGTATTGGGCTCCTTTCCATGGAGATATGATGTTGAAACGGAATGGTTTTCAGGCGGGAAAGTAGATGATTGTGGCCTATGGGCCTTCCGGAATGAACCGGAGGTTGGTCACCGGGTAATCCGCAGGAGAACAGAGAACTTTTTGTAGAACGCCTTCGGCAAATCCGCGACATCAAAGACGGCTACATAATCCGGGAAAAAGTTCCTCACGTAATCGGTCTGAATGCCAATAGCCACGCATTCGATCCCCGCCTGGGTGATCCGTTCGAGGTTGTGTTGCAGGTTGGACTCCGTGACCTGCTGAAACCGGGGATTGCCGATGGAAGGCTCCCCGTCGGTCAGGACTAGGATGATTTTGCGGCTCTCCGGCCGGACGATGATCCGTTTCGCCGCGAAAAGGACCGCCTCGTTGAGCGGCGTGTACCAGGCGGTCTCCATGTCCGGTATTCGCTCCTTGAGCCTGCGCAAAGGTTCGCGGAAGGCCTTGAAGACGGTGTATTCCACCGGCAGATAACGGGCATACCCGTCGGCGATTTCCGACTCCGTGAGTCCGCTTTCTTGCGCGAGAACGCGCAAGGGTTTGGAGGGGGACGTGGAAAATCCCAGCACTTCGGACGCGAACCGCAGTTGGTGCAGCGTTTCGGCAAACAACACCGTCACCTGGCGCGCCAGCCGAATCTTCATCCCACTCATGGAACTGGACAGGTCCACCAACAACGTTACGGCCACCGATTGGGTTTCGAGGTCCTGCTTCTGCCGAAATACTTTGGTGTTGGTTTCAGAAAGGAGGGTGTAGAGCCGGCGGCTGCTGATCTGACCCTCTTCCCGATCGTGGACCCAGAATCGGCTATCCCGGGCCTGCAAAGTGCGAAGCAGTTGCTGCCGGAGAGCGCCGATCTGAGGACGCACATCGGCCAGATGTTGCCGATAGGCCTCTCCCTGATCGACTGGATACGGGACTTTGACCCGATCGCTGGAAGGATCAAACACCTGGTAAAACCGATCGGATCCCGTAGTACTGGCATGGTGGATCTTTTGCTGAACCGCCCGGGCCAGGTCCATTGGATTTCCTTCCGAAGGATATGACGTATTCAACAACCCCGAACTACCCTTTTCCTCTTTCTGGGTCGTTGGATTTTCCCCATTACTGGATGAGGCCGGATTCGATGACGGATCCGGAGGGGATTCCTTGGGGGTGTTGGGTTCGGCGGTTTCTTTTGGACCACCCGAGTTCTGACTATCTGATGCCGATTTCCCGGAAGGGCTATGATTATCGGATCCATCTTGTCTAATGCCCTCGGTAGAGGGATTGGATGGTTGTTGACTTTGTCCCTTGTTGGGGTAATCCCCCGGTGAAGAAACCATCGCACCTCCTAATGGCCGTCCGGGAGGCGGTTGGTTTTGGGTAGGAAACGGATTCTGCTTGCCTGACGCTTGACCAGCCGGATGTTTCCCGGTGGGTGGATTTTTGGGCAACCGCCGGAGAATCGATTCGGCCACATCACAGGCTTCCTCCGTGCTCCGCAGGGATTTGAAGGTCTCGGTTTCCGGGGAAAACTGATCGACGAGGCAAATCGCATCCTTGCCGTACCGGTCATACGCCATGCCCATGCCCGCCAGGAACAAGGCACAGAGAAACCGTACCGGGAATGGCATGTCCCCTAACCGGTGCGTATGCTCCTTGCAGATGGCTTCCAAGCTATGCTGAATGTTCTCCCCGGCTCCCGGGTATTTCCGGGCTAGGGCGTAGTTCACCCGGACATCTTCGATCACATTCAACAGATCATGACCGAAGGCGCCCCATTTCTGGCCAAAGGCTTGCATTTTCCCGCCAAAATCGGTGAACAGAATGTGGGCCACTTCGTGATCGATCTCCCCCCGGAGCAGCTGCCAGAGCGATTCCGGGACTTCCTCCGGCAAGGAGGGCAGCCAGATGGTCCGGCCGTCGGTCTTGCACTCGTTCCCTTTGCACAAGACCTGGATGTGGTAATCCTGGGAGAGAATCCTTCCCACGCGGTCCAAGGTCGTTTCGAGAGGATTGATGCCAGTCATGATGGTGTATCTCCTTTCGCTTGGGAGTTGGGGCTGGAGGCGTGGGGATTCAGGAGATCCCCCAGACGCCGTTGCGCAATCTCGAGGATCACCCGGCGGTCATCGGTGGAGAGTTTGTTGAGGACCGTGAGTTCCAGGGCCTGCGCCAGATTCCCCAGTTGGCCATACTTGGAGGCCAGGGCGATCAGGCGGCGAGTGGAAAATGTGGCGCAACATTCCTCCCGCGCGGCCGCTTCCCGCACCTGCCGGGCGCATTTGACCATCCGGGAAAGAACGGACTTTATCAGGCCAGGCGCTTTGGCCTGGAGGATGGCGATCTCGGCGGTCTCATCCGGATAATCCAGGTGGATCACCGTGGCGAAACGGTCCTTGAAGGCCTCGTTGAGAACCTGGGTGCCGGAATATAATCCGGTTTCGTCCCCGTTGCCGAGGGTGTTCGCGGTCGCCGCGATACGGAATTCCGGATGCGGCTCGGCCACTTTGCTGTCTTTTTCCAAGAGGACCAATTTGCCGGAGGGTTCAAGCACGCTCTGCAGGACGAAAAGGATCTGCGGCAAGGCCGCATCGATTTCATCCAGCAGCAGCCACTCCCCCTGGCGCATGGCGGTGGTCAGGATGCCCTCGCGGTACAGCATCTCTTTCCCGCGGATCGTCCATCGGCCCAGGAAATCCGAGATGGAGGTTTCGCCGTTCAGGTTGCAGCGCCGGACGGGCATGTTGACCCGGGCGGCCACTTGCAAG
>JAKPRU010000409.1 GCA_029557025.1 Candidatus Omnitrophota bacterium
GTTTACGATCCCAAGAATCCACGGCCAGGAGAAAGACGAACCATTGCGGTGATCCCGTTTCGAAATCCTCACGAGTCATTCGAAATCGAGGGAACACTTATCTCTTCCGAAGAGATTAACCGGAAACTCTCCCAGGCAACCGTTTCTCAGATGGTTCAATCTCGGAAGTTCACCGTTTTAGATCGGGAATATATGGCCGAACGACTGGGCGAGCAAGAGTTGATTAAAGCGGGTAATTCTCCACTTACCGAGCTGATCAAGATCGGGAAGCAGCTTGGGGCGGACCACCTTGTCGTGGGTTCTCTCGAACGAACATCCGTTATTTCTTCTGAAAAGGTTGTGAAACTCACCGGATACAGGACCATAATGCGTCAAGGGAATATGGAAATATCTTATCGGGTGTTGGACGTTGCTACGGGAAAAATCAACTGGGCAAACGTGGTGAAGATATCCCTGAGCAACGAGGAATTCGACAGTCTCATGGCAGCCCGCCCCGGCACGCTGGGGGATGACCTTCTTATTGAGAAGGCGTCTGTCATTCTTGCCGGTGAGATCATTGATGCCATTTATCCCATAAAGGTTATCAAGGTGAGCTCTAACGGAGAAATCATTCTCAACCAAGGAGGTATCCGGGTCCAGGAGGGAGAAGTCTTCGAGGTGTATGTGCTGGGAAAGGAATTGATCGACCCAGACACAAAGGAATACTTGGGGCGTGAGGAGAAACTTGCGGGGGTTATTGTCATCAGCCGGGTACTTCCAAAGATGTCTTACGCAAATGTAACGGAGGGCGACGCGAACGCAATCCCCGCCGGTGCAATCTGCAGGGCTGTTCGCTCAGCAATTCGGTGAGATGTTTAATAGAAGGCCCTATCTCGAAGACGATCGTTTCCTCATGGGGATCTCCGGCATCTTCTTGATGACCATGGGCTTTCTCCGAAACCTCTGGGTCGGGTGGCGACTCGGACGTCCTATCGGGCGGCCATTCGGACACCCTGTCGGAACGCACCGCCGATGGGGGAGTCCTGAAGTGGAGTGGAGAGGAGCGAAGCGACTCGGAACGGAACGGAAGGACTCCCCCATCGCATTCCTCCGACCTTTCTTTTGCCCTTCTCATCGTCTTCATCTTCAACCTCCGTTTCTACACTAATTTCTCACAGGAGGTTGTCCCAGGGAACATTGGCACAGAGGGTTATTTATTTCTCGCAACAGATGGAAGACAGCGTCAATCATTGCCGTTTGGAGCACCCGAGACGAGCCAGGGGAACTGAAGGTCCCGGCATTGTTGCGGGAAGTCCGGGACAATCTCCTGCAAGAATCCCTCGACATGTCCATGAAACTCTTTGCACGTCTCGGGCTCGACAGGTATCACGCCGTGCGCCAGAATGGACTGATTCCGTTTCCTTAATACGTCGGCCACATCCGTTCTCTTGACAAAACCGCCACATGTATCTCCCAAATCCCGCAGCAGTTCGTAGTCTTCCTGTAATGACAACTTGGCAATCCGTTCTTTTCCATTCTGTTCTGAGAATCTGTATTTTCCGCGGCTTTCCTCTGGCACTTGACCCCACCGAACATGGCCCGCGTCAATCTGATATTTCCTCTGCAGAACATATTGCGCGATCATTTCTGTGACTCGATATAACCGCGCACAGGCATCGTCATATTTCCCCTCCCGCATCCGACGTCTTGCATTGTTGAACAAATCCACGAGTGTGCTCTCGCTGTATTTTGGCCTGCCAGCGCATCCTTCCTTTCCCTTACTGGGATTAAGCGCTACATGAATATCATTCAACCTCGAGAGTATTTCTTTAGGGAAATAGAACTCACTCAGAACCGCAACCTTCCAATTGCATTCACGAAATGATGCCAGCGCGTCCTGGTGCTGAAATAAGTCCCAAGCCTGGTAGCCTCGAATTAGAAAAGCGAGCTCGGATTTCAAGATTTGATTCTCTGGAGTCATAGCACCCTCCGCGGCATTATCCAGTGCCTCCCTGGCCGCATCAAAACGAAGGGCGCGGAGGTTGTCCATGGCTGCTTTCAGCTGATAATGGGCAAGATATCGTGTGGGAAAAATGGTCCTGAATTCCTCCAATCCCCGCTGGACGGTTCCCTGTTTCCGCTCACCGGCAATATATCGCAGTTCCTGGACGCTGCAGGCCACTGCGGCAAGCACGGCGGCCGCACTCATCGCCTTTGTGCCGCTGGTGAAATCCACTTGAAAGGATCCCCGGTTACAGCCTTCCTGCCCTGTCATTCTCTGAATTTCAGAAGCAATCTCCATGAAACATTTGTCAACATTATCCTCGTCGGACACTTCGCAACCTGTACATTCACACTCAGACCCCAATTTCTCCCGCAATCGGTCGGCATTCAACTTGCTGGCACTCGAATACACAAGGCTCAGGACATCCGGGCGTGCATTTCGCACGGACTTCTCCAAACAACTGATCAGTGATTCCGGGTCGTGTCCTCCAACGCCTACAGTCATCAGCATTCCACGTTTCATCATTTGAATGTCTCCTTTTCTCCTCAACTACGAATGATGAATAAATCTTCTGGAAACCATCAAATCCGGCTGACAGCACTTGGATCGATTTTGATTTCAATCGACCTCGTCGCAGTCCCTTAGTCATCAGGTCTGGGATTTCAATACTTCTCATGGATTCCACGTAGCCGCGTCGCACTGCGTTCGGCATAGCAGTTCGCACAGCCCGGACTGCATTTCGTGCATCCGGTAACGGGATTCCATGTCTTCTGGGTCCACTCGATTTTACTTTCCTTTGTACTTCACCTCGTAAATACCCATCTGTCCCCGCACACGGAAAGGTTTGATTGGCCTGATATTTT
>JAKPRU010000421.1 GCA_029557025.1 Candidatus Omnitrophota bacterium
GGAAAGGCTTACCGATCCGCGCTATCCCCGAAATCCAGCAAGGATTCGCAAATCCCCGCTCGGTGGTTCTCCCTCTTCCACCGGAAAACTGTTGGGATGACATTCCTCTCAGATTCCGCCCACTCCGATGTTTCACGTGAAACATTCATTTCCCTCGCGCTTTCGCAAAAATGGCTTCACAGCATTGCCAAAACCCTCTTTAGATGTCAATATAGCCATCACCCTGGATTTACCTGATCTTGAAACATGGTCCGTATCATCTCGATCGCGAATCAGAAAGGCGGCGTCGGAAAAACAACTACCGCTGTCAATCTCGCCGCCTGCCTGGCTGCTGGAGAACGGCCTGTCGTTCTCATCGACCTGGACCCACAGGGCAATGCCTCCAGCGCCCTTGGCATCGACAAACGAAACATTTCTCTTTCCATGTTCGATGTTCTTGTCGAGCAGAAACCGCTCAAGGATGTTTTTCAGCGCACTCCTGTCGATCTCCTCACAGTCGCCCCGGCAAACTCCGACCTTGTTTCCGCAGACTACCATCTCGCCGGAATTCACCTTGGAGCCAAGCAGCTTCAAGGCGCTATCTCCAGATATCTCTGGAACTTAACAGCTCCCGAACTACCTTCTTACATCCTCATCGACTGTCCCCCCTCTATCGGATATCTCACTATCAATGCGTTATTGGCATCCGATTCGGTTATCATCCCTGTTCAATCGGAGTATTTTGCCCTCGAGGGCCTTGCGGAACTGGTCGATTCCATGACACTCCTGCGTCAGCAATACAATCCCAAACTCTCGCTGGAGGGGATACTCCTTACAATGTTCGATGCCCGCACCTCGCTTTCCCGTGAGGTCCAGGATGACATTCGCGGTGTATATGGTGACTTGGTGTTTCAGACAATTATCCGTAGAAGCGTGCGCCTCAGCGAGGCCCCCAGCCATGGCATTCCGATTATCCTGTATGATATCCGTTGCCATGGTTCGGAGGATTATCTCGCCTTGGCGCGGGAGATTATACTCAATGAAAAGAAAGTCACTCGGTCGTGGTTTGTCCGCTCTCCTGTCGGAGTTGCCCGAAGAGACAGCAGCGCGAGTCCGATTCCAGGAGCTGTCGCTGGATTGGATCAATGAGAATGATTATCAGCCAAGGGAGTATTTCGACGAGGAATCCCTGGCGGATCTGGCGGCATCGATCAAACTGCACGGGATTCTTCAGCCTGTTCTTGTCAGACCGGACCCCGTCGATCCGGACCGCTTTCAGCTGATTGCCGGTGAGCGCCGTCTACGCGCCTGCCGTATGCTCAATTTGGAAACCATCCCGGCAGTCATTATCGCCGCCGAGGATCTTCATACCCTTGAATTGGCCCTTGTCGAGAATCTCCAGCGCACCGACCTGAATCCGATCGAGGAAGCGCACGCCTACAGTGACTTGATCAAGTCTTTTAACTTGACACAGGAAACCGTGGCCCAGCGTGTCGGAAAGAGCCGAGAATCAATCGCTAACTCCCTCAGATTATTGATCTTACCTGAATCCATCCAGGAAATGATCCGCCGCAACGATCTCACCGCAGGCCACGCCCGTGCGCTGGTAGGAATCGCTCCTGAGAGTAAAGCACTTTCCCTTGCCAGAAGAATCGTGAGCGAAAAACTTTCGGTTCGCGATGTCGAACGTCTTGCGGCAAGCGAAAAGGCCTCTGCTGAACCCAAGTCTGCCGTAAAGCAGGCCGAACCGCATCACGACCCGTACCTGCGCAATCTCGAGGCGCTTCTCCAAGAACACCTTCAGACCAAGGCTCGCATTATTCGTAACAAGAGCGGCAAAGGCAGAATTGAAATCGAATTCTACGACAATTCGCAACTGACTTCGCTTCTTGAAAAAATGCGGATTCGCTTTGAGGGATGATATGCGGCCGTATCTCTTCTTTGCCGCCGACAAGAATTCCGGTATGCTTGCGCAACCGGATGCAGGTGTCATCCGTTTATCTTCCTGCCACGGAGAGGCGCTTGGTCCACTGGTAGGACAGGTTTCTGTGCCTGTCGACCGGCGGAATGGCTTGAATATGTTTCACTTATGCATCATCACCTCTTCGTCCCAACCCCCTCCCGGAAGGCGAGGGAGCCGTGGGCCAGGGCAGAAAGCGATAAATCTCACATTGTGTCGATCCATATATATGACGAGCGCAATCCCGTCGCCCCGTCTTTTTGAGGATATCGTTCCATGACAACATCGACCCCAGACTCCACGGCTCCCCGGCGTGTCTTAAAGATCATCAGCATTGCTTCGATCCTGTCGCTGATTTGCGGCATTCTCATGGCCACGGTGGTTTTTCGAGTCACAAGACTGGATCATACACCGCCCTTTGCCCGTCTTTATGAAAGCGAATTGATGCGTGGCCCGTGGCGACCGATTTCGCAATACGCGATCTGCTCCAGTATTCAATGGCTCATGGAAATCCAATCCCGCGCTGTTCGTGACCGCATTCAATACTTCACAAGCCTGTACGACGCATCCCAGCATAAGGCAACCTCCCTGACTGAACAGGCCAATCAGCTTCTCCAGTCCGGGGACAGCGCCCAAGCTGCCCAAGCCCAGCAACTCCAACGTCAAGCTGAGGAGGAGCGTAATCGTGCCAGGGAATACCTCACCCAAGCCCAGCGATTAGGCGGACCCAGCTTGCAGAGGAACTATGTCACACGTTACTACAAACTGGTCCTTATTCCCGTACTGGCTCTATGGATCGCAGTCTGGATATCGGCAACATATCTGCCCCATGAAGTTCGTGCCACCAACGAGATCATCAAAGTCGGCGCTCTCATTGGTGTTTTCCATGGCCTTCTTCTGGCCATTCTTCTTATCCTGTGGTCCGTGTTCGATGGCGCGTCTCTTTCCGATTTTTATCTCCAAGCCAACCTGTATCATGGGCAGTGGACCGGTCTATGGTTATTTCCTTCGATGGGAGTTATCCTTACAGGCTATCTGTTTGGAACGATTGCGGGGTGGCTTGCCAAAGCCACTGAGCAAATTCGTTTCGCTCTTCTCGGCAAACCGATTCCCAGCGCTGAAAGTCAACCAAGCAGGCTGTCGTAAACCGCTTCCGTTCTCCTGGCCATCCGGTCCAACGTAAACTCCGCCTCAATCCGTTGCCTTCCTGCTGTTCCAAACTTCACTCTCGTTTCCGGTTGAGACACAAGAAAAAGAATCGCCTCCGTCAGCTTGGCGAGATCCATCGGCGGGACAAGAATCCCCGTTGTCCCATCCGCCACGAGTTCCCTTACCCCGCCCGCATCACCGGCAATTACCGGCAATCCTGATGCCATCGCCTCCAGAACCGAAACGGGCGAACCCTCCACAGAGCTGGGCAGTACGAAAACATCGAGACCGGCCAGGATACGCGGGACATCCGTCCGGTATCCGGCGAAAGTAATATCTTTTTCAAGATTCAGCTCGGTTCTCAGCTGTTCTAAACGCCCTCGTTCAGTCCCGTCTCCGACAACAAGCAGGTGCGCCGACATCTTGCTGTCTCTCAATGCCCGCATTGCCCGAAACAGAAGTTCATGGTGTTTCTGAGGCCGAAGCTGGGCTACAATTCCGAGCAGGCAGACGTCCGCTGGAAGCGAACATTCCGTCAATATATCCTTTCGTGCTGCGGAGCGGTCCAGTCCAAACAGATCCGGATCGACCCCGTTCGGTACGACTTCGACTTTCTCTCGCGGTATTCCGGTGATCTGAATAAGGCTCTCCCGCCCCGCCTCACACACGGCGATCACTCGGTCACAAAGAAAATGCGTGTATCGCTCTGCCGTGTAATACCACCTCGGGTAGGCGCCAGGCGCGTAAACCGTTGCCATTCCACAAACCAATTTGGGAATCGGGGAAATTGGCCGAAGGACTCGAGTCAGGATGTTCGTATGGAAAAGATAGCTGTGTACTAGACCCGGTCGAATCTGCCGAATGATTCGCCTGAGTTTCCATGCGGCCTCGAAAGGAGACCTGATGTTCAGATGTTCGGTGGGAATGCCGAGATCCCCAGCCGCGCGGACCAAATCGCCCGGTCCGATCAGGGTAACCAGATAGGGGCAATATTTCGCGCCGTTGTGTCGCCGAAGATAGGCCAGAATCATCCGCTCGGTCCCGGCGATCACGGAATCGGTGGTGACAATCAGCAGATTGCGGGGATTCGAGTTCACTCGCTCACCCCCACCTTAACTCTCCTCTTTGGGAGGTTGAAGCAGCTGCGGTGTCTTGATCAGAAATTCGTAGATAGCTTCCGCCGCAATCCGGTGGCCCTCTGCATTGGGATGGCCATCGGTCGGCGACACCCATAGGGAAGCTGCATTAATCCCCAAGTAACTCGGCAGGAGATCCAGGAAAGGAATATTCTGTGCCCGGGCGTACTCAGCAATCACTTCGTGTGTTTTCTTCGCCGGGTATGAATCGGTGAGATTGGTCATCAGCGGAAAGAGAACCAGGGCGAATTGGAAATGATGTTCCAGACCGAGG
>JAKPRU010000426.1 GCA_029557025.1 Candidatus Omnitrophota bacterium
ACGAGTGGTGACAAATCGCGATCTCGAAAAAATGGTCAGTACCAGCGATGAATGGATTCGCGAGCGAACCGGAGTGGTAGAACGCCGGGTATCCGATCCGGATACAGCTGCATCCGATCTTGCCGTTGTGGCGGCGACCGAGGCGATGCACCGTGCCGGAGTGACACCGGATGAAATCGAAGCGGTCCTGGTGGCAACAATCACGCCGGACCAGATTTTCCCTGCAACGGCCTGCATTGTGCAGCATCGGTTGGGGATCAGGAACGCCATGGCGGTGGACCTTTCCGCGGCTTGTACAGGATTTCTTTACGCGCTGTCCGTGGCGCAGGCCTATATCGAATCCGGCCGATACCGGCGGATTCTTGTTGTCGGTGTGGATTTGCTCACCAAGACAGTAGATTGGGGCGATCGCGCCACCTGTGTTCTGTTCGGCGACGGCGCCGGAGCGGCGGTCATCGGGCCGGACCCCGATCACGGTGTGCTCCACACCATCCTGGGTGCAGACGGGCAATACGCCGATCTCATCATCCAGAAAGCGGGCGGTTCCCGCATCCCAATCAGCCGGGAGGCTATCGATGCGGGCCAGCATTACATTCGAGTCAAAGGGCGTGAGGTTTATCGTCATGCTGTTACCGTAATGGCCTCCGTAGCCGTGGATTGCCTGAATCATTCTGGATTGTCCAAGGATGACATTCGATGGCTTATTCCGCACCAGGCCAATCTGCGAATCATCGAGGGGGTTTCGGAGCGTCTCGAAATCCCCATGGACCGTTTTGTCGTGAATGTACAGAAATACGCCAACACCAGCGCGGCAACCATCCCGATTGCTTTGCATGAGGCGATTGTTGACGGAAGAATCGTCGAGGGGGATCACGTGCTGATGGTTTCATTCGGAAGCGGCCTGACTTGGGGCGCTTCGGTGATGAATTTCTAGTGTTGGGTGTGGAGTTCAGCAGAGGCACGTTGCAATGTGCCCCTACAGTATCCATACCTGTCATTCCGGCGCAAGCCGGAATCCAGGGTTACAACCCCAAAACGGGTGGCACAGGCTTCCAGCCTGTGGAAGTATATGGAAATTGGTTGAAAAGTAGATGAGGGCAGCGCTTCTCTTTCCGGGCCAGGGATCGCAATCGGTC
>JAKPRU010000439.1 GCA_029557025.1 Candidatus Omnitrophota bacterium
TCACCAGAATCTCCCGCCCTCCCGCAATCGGCTCGAATTGATCTACGGAATAAGGCGTGAGAATGTGCCGCAGAGTCTCTTCGTTAAAACGATGCGGAGCCTCACCGGTTCCCGGATCGGTCAAACGTCGGCCAAGCCAGGAAAGAACAGCGTTCTGTGACGTGGAAAGATTCCGCACCGGCTCCGTTAATATAACACATTTCCGCGCCGCATCAACTAATTTCCGCAAGATTACTTCCTGATCCGGGATGAATTGGTACAGAGAGGCCTGCATGAGTATAATGTCCGCTTCGGGAATCGGATCGAAACGGACATCGCACACTCGGGCATTCACCCCGCGCCGCACCAGCCAATGAACAAACATAGCGTTAATGTCCAATCCAAGGTAGTCGATATTCCGTCTTGATAGAAATCGCCTATACAGGTAGCCGTCGCCGCAACAGACATCCCCAACACTCATCCCATCGGGAATCGCATCGGCAACGGCGCGGAATCGTTCCTCAAACCATCGGCCGTACACAATCCGCATGGCAAGTTGATAGAGAACAGGATGCCGGTATATGGGGCTTTTCACCGATTCTCAACCCTGTGTTACACGTTGAAGCGTGTCCTTCATCCCGTGCCATTCGGCTTTGCGTTCACGACCGAGCAGTCGGCGGACGGATTCCCCCGGTTCGCTTCCGTGCAACAGGATTCGAATCACCTCGGTCATGATGGGCATTTCATCTTCGGGAACAGGCTTGTGACTGTCGAGCGCGCGGGAGGTCTCGACCCCCTCCACCACCATTCCCACCATCCGTTCGGCCTCCTGGGGATCATGGCCCCGGGCAAGCAGTTCGCCCATCTTCCGATTGCGGCTATGGCGGCTGGTGCAGGTAACTACCAGATCCCCCAGGCCGGACAGCCCGAAAAATGTCTCCGGTCGCGCCCCGCACACAACCCCCACGCGGCTCAGTTCCAGGAGACCCCGCGTAATCAACGCGGCGCGCGTGTTGTCTCCGTATCCGAGACCGTCGGAAATCCCCACCGCAATGGCCATGACATTTTTCAGCGCACCCCCCAGCTGCGTTCCCAGCGGGTCCGTGCCGGTATAGACTCGAAATTCGGGACGCTGAAGGAGCCGCTGCGCCTGTTCCGCCACAATGATATCCGTCGATGCCGCCACCACAGCGGTCGGGATATGCTGAACAACTTCCTCCGCATGGCTGGGACCGGACAGCGCGACAAACCCGGCCGGGTCATCGTCCGCCCAAGCCTCGGCCAGCAGATCGGTCATGGTGCGCAGAGTGCCGACCTGGAGGCCCTTGGTTGCGGAAATCACCAGCCGGCCTTTCAATAGCCCACTCCCAGCGCACTGCTCCGCGACAGGTTTCATAAAGGCCGACGGAACCGCCGCCAGCACAACGTCTGCCCGGGACAGGCAGGCGTATAAATCACTGGTGATTTCAATGGATTCCGGAATCCATGCTCCCGGAAGGCGCGGCTCCAGCGAACGGTTCTTTCGCAGGTGTTCGGCGTCACTCTCCAGATGCGCCCAGATCGAGGCCGTACACCCGTTCGCATCCAACAGACATGCCAGCGCCACACCCCATGATCCGGCTCCCAGAACTGCCACAAACGGATTTTGATTCTTCATGGTTCTTTCATCCCGTTCCATCCTACTCCCTCCCGCCGTTCACTCAAGATGAGCTTGACCGATTGCCCGGAACAGGGAAACATCTTCAGCGGGCATAGACACCATGCTTTCCGAACGAACAATGAAATTTAAACGTCAGATTCATCGCAACATAACGAAATACATCACCGGCAATGGGTTTCGCCGGATGTACGATTTTCTCGAAAAACGCCTGGAACAGCGGGGGCGCTATCCTCTTTTCCGCATCGCCGACCGCTATCTCATCCGTGAATTCCTTAAGGCGATCATGGTTGTGGTTTCCCTGTGTTATGTCATGGGGGTGGTGATCGTTCTGTTCGATGAGATCGACATATTCCTGGAGTACGGGGCCGATGTGCTGATCGCGGCGCAGACGGTGCTTCTGGCCACGCCATACCGCCTGGCGGAGGCGGGGCCGCTGGTCATGCTTCTAGCCTCGGTGTTCAGCATGGGACGACTGGTTCATGCCCAGGAAATGGATGCGATGATTGTCGGCGGGTACCGCCTGGCGCGCCTGATCTGGCCCGTGTTCTGTTGTTCCGCCGTCTGTGCGGCAGCCTTCTTTCTGACCTGCGAGTATGTGATCACACCGGCCAGCGCGCGCGCAGAGGACCTTCTGGACCTTCAGATCAAACAGAAAGGGAAAGGAACTGTCGGACGCAATTCGGTCTGGATGCTGGGCCGGTACGGGAAAAAGTATTTCGTGCAATCCTTCCAGCCAAGCGAATCCCGACTGATCGGTCTGGATATCATCGAGATGGCGCACGGTGGATACCGGCCGGCGAAACGGATCAAGGCGGCCACCGCAGAGTGGGATGCCTCTTCAGGAATTTGGAGAATGAAAGACGGAATAGAATGGATTTTTTCTGACAGCGGTGAAAGACGAAAGGAGCCGTTCGCCGAGCGCTCGTACCTCCTCGACGAAACCCCGCATGATTTCTCACTGGTTTCCCGGGACGAGACAGGACTGAGCCATGCGGACCTCAAGCACTTGATACGAATGGTTCAACGCGCGGGCGGGGACCCGATTGTGTATCTGCCTTACCTGCGGTTGCGGGAGGCGCTTCCGTTCGCGTTGATTATTATGAGCCTGCTCGGTATGGGGATCGCATTCCGCACCGGTAGGGGGGGGTATGTCGTGGGACTGGGGATTTCCCTGCTGGTGGCCTTGGTTTATTATGGAATATTACTGCTTTGCCTGGGGCTGGCTCGGAAAGGGGTCGTGGGGGCGGGACTGGCGGCCTGGATTCCCAACCTGATTTTCGGCGCGGCCACATTGGGATTCCTGTACCGTCTGGATCGGGGGACATGAACGGCTTTCTATTTTCCCCACCCCGTGCCCCCTGGAAAGATGGACAAGGGGAGAAATCCGGTAGGACAGGCGTCCCTCCTGTCGAATAATCGCTCGGTGATCTATCGGGAACCTTTCATCAACAAGCCCGCAATCAAACAAAGGCCGGTCACAATCTCTACACACGGCGGAACAATAGCAATCGGATCAGCCAGGCTTGCGGGAACCAATCGGTAGTTTTCAACAACGCGCGCCATGCCGGACAGGTCCCCGATTTTGCGGAGACCGGCGTACAGGATCACTCCGCCGACAAGAAGCCGGGGGGATAACGCCAACTTGGGATTTCGTAAAACGGTTACCACGCCCGGCTTCCTGTAACGGAACGGCCTTTACCCAGTGAATTCCTTTTTGACCGTTGCCTCCTGCTTTGCAATTCCCAGGAAGGCCGGGTCTCCAGCGGGATCCTCGAATAAATCAGAATCGGGATCGGCAATTCCCGCTGATTCGGATGGGATGTCTCCAATATCAGTGTACCCACAAGCCGTCGCGCAACCGGACGCGGTAGAACACTTACGCCGCAATCAATACCGGATACTCTACCCGATCCTTTACAATCGGATTTGCATTCCTTCAGTTCCATATCGCCGCCGTCTATGCGCCATTGTAGGATCTCGGTATCCGCATTGTCCTCGACGGCTATTTCAAAGGAAGCATCTTGAACCTCACCTGGCGCCACATCGCGCATCTGCAGCGATTGTGGAGTTACCTTGAGAAACGCTCTGACCTCACCCCGGACCTCCAACTTGGAGTACTCTCCGTTATCGAACAGAACAGAGATTCGATTCGCAAATGCTCTCTCAGCGGCTCCCGCCCGGATTGTAGCCGAAACGCT
The DNA here is from genome assembly GCA_029557025.1 of Candidatus Omnitrophota bacterium. Classification (GTDB taxonomy): domain Bacteria; phylum Hinthialibacterota; class Hinthialibacteria; order Hinthialibacterales; family JAKPRU01; genus JAKPRU01. The sequence goes on from JAKPRU010000439.1 coordinate 3,838, forward strand.
TCCGGTAGCCCCCGGCAAGATCGCGCCGCACGGGCGGCGGAGGTTGAGAAGGGATTGGTGAAGACAAAGGTGACGTGGGGGATTTCGCCGGGCGCAGTTGCAGGAATCAAGACATAGGATTCCAGCCACATTCCAGCGAAAATGCCCTCATCGAAGGATCATTTCGTTAACGTTCGCAAAATGTCCCAAAACGCGCCCCTGGCTCCATCGCAAATCGCCTGCGCAAGCACGGAATTATCATTGTAGTTGTAATTCTGCCCTGTCCGTTCCGTGCCGCCGAAAAGAAATCGAGTATCATCCTTTACAAGATCACGAAGGAACCCGTCGATATCCTCACCCAGGCAATGGGAGACATAATATACCGGGCGAAGTAGAGATTCATTACCCTCTACCGGTCCATAAAGATTCTGATTCCCCGAATGAAATCCTTCTTGATTTACCAGACGGGCCACACCGGTACCGGGATAGATTCGGATCCCGAAGGAAATCCCGAATCGCTCAATGGGTAGAGATTTCAGGCAGGTGATACATTTCTCGACAGTCTCGCGAGTCTCACCCGGCCCGCCCAAAAGCAGGTCGTACAGAACCGTAAAACCATGCCGCCCGCATCGGTCGGCTACCGAAACCAGATCCGCCATTCGATGGTGTCGGTGGAAACGAGACAGGATGTCCGCATCGGTATGATCCACTCCAAAGTCGATTCCCACGCAACCCGCCCGGCGCATAACACCGGCCAGCTCTTCCGGGAAAGCATGGGGAGCCATGTATGTATACCAGCGAATCCGATCCGCAATACCCTTGCGGATGATCGCCTCGCACACCTTAATCGCATGTTCCGGTGGAAGGTTGAATTCGCTGTCGCAGGTGTGGAATGTGTCCACGCCTTGTTCCAGCAGGTTGGCCAGCTCCTGCGCAACATTCTCCGGGTCCCGCAAACGAACACGCGGTCCACGCGACGACGGTTCCGGGCAGTAAAAACAACGCTGATCGCAGCCGCGCTTGGTTTCGAACCCCACCATTCCTCCTTCGTTCAAATAGCGCACATTATCCACAACCCGCCGCGCCGAAAAATCCGCGCGTCCCAAATCCACGGGGGGCGCCAAACAAACATTCTCCGCGCGGGTGGCTTTCGTAATCAAACCCGGGATTTCACTCCAGTTTTGCCGGTCTCGCACAAACCGAGCGAATTCACAAAGAACCACCTCACCCTCCCCCATCACCCCGGCATCCGCACCCAGGTATTCCAGAATCTCTTTCGGGAAAATCGAATATCCCGCCCCGCCGATAATAACAGGCGCCGATGTCCGTCTTCGGATTTCTGCCAGAAGAACCTTTGTCTTATCGAGGATGAAATCCCGGCTCGCTAGGTAACAGTCATCGGTATTTCGGACCGTAACCGCCACCAGATCCTCCTCATCCGTCACCCTCTGCTCGATCGCCGCAACCGGATCGGACGCGAACGACAGATCGAGCAGATCGATTTCAAATCCCGCCTGTTCGAGCGCCTGCCCCAGGTAATCCAGGGCAACGGGCGTTACCGGCGGCTTCATCAGGTTCGGATTGACCAGCAGGATTTTCATGGTCCTCACAAGGATCGGGGATATGTTGAATTTCAAAAACCGTTGATAAACTATTTTTGACACATTTTCCGATCGGGAGCAACGGCATGGAGTCTTTCGGACGCATTTTACTGTTTCTCGGCGCAGTCCTCATGCTGCTGGGGCTGCTGTTCACCTTCGCAGGAAAGATCCCGTGGATCGGCAGGTTGCCGGGGGATATCCGCATCGAACGGGAGAATTTTTCATTCTATTTCCCTATCGTCACTTGTATCATCCTTTCCGTGCTTCTGACAATTCTGTTGAACCTGTTCGGCGGAAGGCGCTGATTGAAAACCCATCCCCATGGACATCCGTGAATTCGATTATGAATTGCCGCCGGAGCGGATCGCTCAAGTCCCCGTACACACCCGCGATCTCTCCCGCCTGCTTGCGGTCAACCGGAGGACCGGCGAGATCGAAGAATGTCTATTTCGGAACCTGCCGCAGCGGCTTCGTCCAGGCGATGTGCTGGTCGTAAACGATTCCTGGGTGATGCCCGCCCGTATCTTCGGGACAAAAGCAGGCGGCGGCGCAAAAATCGAGGTTCTTTTGCTGGAAGACTTGGGCAACCGGCAATGGAAGGTAATCGCGCAACGGGCCTCTCGTCTCAAAAAAGGCACGGAAATTCAATTCCCGGACGGTGTGACTGCAGAGGTAAGAGAACTTCTGGGAGATGGCCTGTTCGCGCTGCAATTCTTCGACAATGGGACCTGGAACGAGTTTCTCGAACGGAACGGCCAGGTTCCTTTGCCTCCGTATATCCACCGTAACGGAGATGAGAACACCCCGCTGGATCGGCAGCGGTATCAAACCGTGTATGCACAACCCGCCGAAAAACTACTCTCGGCAGCCGCACCCACAGCGGGACTTCACTTTACAAAAGACCTCTTGGATCGTTTGCATAAAACCGGCGTTTCCGTTGTACCGGTGACGCTGCGTGTGGGACTGGATACCTTTCTCCCCATCCGTTCCAGGACCGTCGAAAATCATCCGATGCACAGGGAACGATATCGCATTACCGAGCCGTCTGCCCGCGCCATCAACACGGCCCGCCAAGAGGGGTGTCGGATTATCGCTGTGGGAACAACCGCCGTGCGGGTACTGGAAAGCGCAGCCGACAGAAATGGGCTGATTCAAGCACAGGAAGCCGAAACGGCTCTGTTTATCCGCCCCGGATATTCATTCAAGGTAATCGATGGAATGATTACAAATTTCCATCTGCCGCGTTCCACCCTGGTTATTCTGATTGCCGCCTGGCTGGGCCGGGACCGCTGGCGCGGAGTGTATGAGGAAGCCATCCGGCGCGGATTTCGATTCTATTCTTACGGAGATGCAATGCTCGCATGGTGAATCAATCCTCAAATATGGATGCCGACAGCAGGCGGATCGGCGCGCCGGATGCGCAGCAGATCCGTCGCCTTCTGGTTCCTGAAGGTGAACCACGCCTGAAAGATTTACCCGAATATCTCCGTCGATACAGGGCGCGATATGTGTTCGATCCGCGTGTTGTGCTGTTCGAAGTCCGGTCACGAATCGAAGATAAAACCGCTGTCCTGGAAGGATTTGTCGCAAATCCCGGATTAAAAGAGGGGCTTGTGATAGCGCTGGGGTCCCTGGGGATTTCAGTCCGAGCGGATCGCCTCTCTACCCCCCCCACGGACGAGAAACGATTCGGAATCGTGCACGCAGAACAGTCATTCCAGAGGAAGACCGCCGACCCCGACAGCGAACATGTGAACGAACTCCTTCGCAACGAGCCGGTGATTCTGATGGGGCCGAAAGAGGGGGATTCCATTCTGGTTCAGGCGACGGATGGATACCTGGGCTGGATCCCCCAAGGATCCATCCGCCAAATGGAAAAGCAAGCCTGGAGAAAACTGCGAGCCGATATCGGGCCGACGGATCGGGCACGAACCGCACAACTGCGTAAGGAGATCGTGGCCGCCGCAAGGGAACGATTGGGAGCCCCATACCTCTGGGCCGGGCGGAGCGAAAGGGGCCTGGATTGTTCCGGCCTGGTCCAAAGAGTGTACGCCCAGGTTGGCATTCACTTGCCGCGCGATGCGGATCAGCAGTGTCTCTGCGGCAAAATCAGCGGCGATACCGGCTGGCCCGACGACCTTGAACCGGGCGATTTACTCTTCTTCGCCGGGACAATGGGCAATATCACCCACGTCGCCTTGTCCCTGGGCGGATTGGATTTCATCCACGCAAAAGGAAGCCAAACAGTCCGGGAAGGCTCTCTGAGTCTACAGTCCAAAAACTACGAAGATCAACTCAACCGCATGTTCTTTATGGCCAGGCAAGTGCTTGGTTGAGATTCCTTCTGTTCGTTTGATTACCGACTATCGTTGCATCAATTCTCCGAACCGATGTCCGATCGCCAGCGCCGGGTCCAGTGGGACATCCACGCCGACCGTTCCCTTCGGGATACTGATAACTGGAGTTTTTCGAATGCTTTTGCCTTCGAATTGCGGCAACCACCGCTTCTCGGCCTCCAGCATTTCGGCGGCCATTTCGCGCACTTCATTAAGCGTGCAGACCGCGCCGGTCAGCGGGTCCATCGCCATGGCCGCAACGACCAGCTCCGTATCTGCGTCCATCCCCGCACGAACAGTTAATCCCTGTACTGTAATGTTGCTCAGGTTTATCGCGGCACACGGCGGCGGAAGATGCCCGATATACGTCGGGTGCAATCCCGAACGGTCCACATAAATGGGAACCTCTGCGCAACAGTTGTCCGGGAAGTCGGCAATCAGCCCATTATTGCGGATATTCCCGTTCAGACGGAACACTTTATTTGTTTCGAGCGCCTCAATGATATACGAACAGTACTCCGCGCTTCGCGGGTCCAGTTTTGTCGATTCGGAGGCAAATAAATCGACCCCCTTGAACTTGTCGGCTATCGTCCGGCACCACTTGTAGTAGGCCCCTGATTCACCGCCGAAAGACGGCTGATCACAGTACAGATCAAGCGCCTTCTTGTTCTTTCGAAACCACGGCAGGTATTCCGAAAGGTGACCCGTACTTTCCGTCATAAAGTAGCCGAACTGCCGCATGACCTCACACCGGACTTTTTCGTTAATGTAGTACTCCGGTTTCTCGATGTTCTCGCGCAGGATCGGATACAGGTCTCTGCCTTCGTGTTCGATCTTGAGGAACCAGGCTATATGATTGATGCCCGCGCACACGTAGTCAATTTCCTCCTTCTTCACACCGACATAGCGTGAAATCAGGTCCAGCGTCGTTTGGACACCATGGCAAAGGCCCACAAACCGTGTCGCGCCCGCCTCCCCGAGGGTCCAGCAACAGACCGCCATGGGGTTGACATAATTCAGGATCAGCGCGTTGGGGCACAGCTCCTTCATGTCCTTTACAATGTCTACCAGAACCGGAATGGAACGAAGCGACCGGAAGATACCGCCCGGATTCATCGAATCGCCGATACACTGGTCCACGCCGTATTTCAGCGGCACTTCATAGTCAATCTGAAACGCATCCACCCCGCCGATCTGAAACATCAGGATAACGTAATCCGCATCGCGAAGCGCTTCCCGGCGGTCCGTTGTGGCTAGAATGCTTGACGGCAGACCGTTCTCCGAAACGATCCGTTGGGCGTATGCTTCCAGGCGTTTGAGTTTCTCCGCCGTGGGACTCATCAGCACAAATGTGCTGTCTGCCGTGGCTTCCGTAGACATGATATCCATCATCAATGTCTTGCAAAACACAATACTTCCGGCGCCGATCATAGCGATTCTGGGCATGGCGATTTCCTCCGTCTCTTGAAGACTGGTTTATTTAAGATCATTCCGTGTCTTGATGATCAGGGTCGGGTCAACAGGATACCGTCCCTCTCGTTCTCCGTAAATCGAAAGGCCGCCTTTATGCGAGGCGTTTTCATTTACCTGGAAAGCAATGCGCAATTCCGTCTCGCCCTGTTTGTTTTCAAAGATGTTCGAAACCTGTTCCGTCGGTAGTTGAATCCGTTGCAGGTAGCCATAAGAGCTCGGATGTTTCCCGGAAAGGTTAGAGAGCAATCCCCGCACATCCGCCGGATCGTCGGGGATCAGAATCGTTTCCACGGGAGCTCCATTCAGCAGAACAGTCACATCTGTCGGGAATTTCTTGTCCGGCTCGCTTTGCGGATAGTCGGTTTCCTTATGTTTTTGCGGCCAGTCAATTTTAGCCGTGCCGGCGCACGCGCCGAGCTCGACCAGAAGTTCCATTTCCGCAGGTTGTGCGGCTACCACTTCCGCCGGGACAATCACCCGGTATTCGACACGGCCGGCGCCCTCGCCGAATACCTTCTCACCGCTCTCAAACCTCTGCAATTTCCTGTTCCAAATCTCCGAGGCGACATCGCCCGGTTTCCAGCGCAAAATGCACCGCCTCCCGTCCTTTTCGACACGTGGCGCAGGCTCACTAAGGGTATGAAATGTAGCGAAGTTTCGGGCCACTACTTTTCCGTCCTTGTCTTCCGCCGCCACGCACAGCACATACAGCATGGCGTCTTCCGGCAACACTCCGATCTCCAGGTTGACCAGCGGGGTTACCGCGAAGTGCGGCGCGGAGGTTCGTGTCCGCACACCGGCAGACCGCCAGACCTCACCCAGCGTATTCACTCCCGATAGCCGCCAGCTGATCAATAGAGTTTCATCACCCTTGCCCGAAAATCGGCTGATCCAAGTCGTTACATTCAACGCCTCACCCGGCTTTCGGGGTTCCAACGGCACAAGATCAATACCAAGAAAGTCCTCGTTGTGGATGTCGCGGTAGCTGAATGGCGGCTGGCCTTCCGGCACGGGAATCAGTTCCTCATAACCGTATTCTTTCGGACTGCGATCGTAATCCATCATCCCATTGTGTTCCCATTCAATATCTTGCAATTCCGTATAAATGTACCCGCAGATCTTCTCGTGCCGACGAAGCTCCGTGGTAAGATAATGCAGGCACCAGGAAATATCCCGGTCGCCGCTTCCCGCGCTGACTCCGCCGTACTCGCTGTTCATCAGCGGTTCCGTTCCCTGCTTGTTTCCGCCGATGTAGTTAAACTCCGATCCCGGAAAAGTTTGTGCGACCACATCCTCGATATGTTTCTTTGCCTTCTGAAAATCATAAATGTAGAAATGCCAGGAGTTGATATCCGTAATAACATGGTCATACCGGCACGCAGAATTATCCTCCACCAGCCGTGTCGGGTCCATTTGTTTCGTGGAATGGTAAAGCGACTTAACCCAATCCTGGCTCTCCCGGGTGTCGTGCTTTTCCAGGCCCCAGGTTTCATTAAACAGAACCCAGGAAAAAATACACGGATGATTCTTATCTCGTGCAACGGCGGAATCCAGCATCTTTGTGTATAGTTCTTTCGCCCGATCGTCATATCGATTGAAATTCGGCATGTCCTGCTGAATCAACAGTCCTAGCCGATCGGCCCAGTAATAGAATCGCGGTTCCTCTAATTTGATATGAATGCGGAGGAAATTGAATCCGAATTCCAGCGCCTTTTCCACGTCAAAACGAGTCGCGGTATCGTTTGGAAATGTGTAGATACCCTCCGGGTTAAACGACTGGTCGAGCGCGCCGATCAGGTAAATCGGCCGTCCGTTCAGGAAAATGTACTCATACTCTTTCTCGGGCAGCGCCTGGCGGGTAACGGAACGGATACCGAAATAGGTATGTACCGTATCCAGCACCTGCTCATCGCTCTTGAGTGTCAGGCGGCAGAAATAGAGGTTCGGAGATTCCGGCGACCACAGTCGCGGGGCGCGGACATCCAGGTCAAACGTTAACTCGTTTTTTTCGACCGTATATCTCTGGACTTCACCGAACGTCGAACCGGCCATCAGTCCTTCCGGGTCCGTTTCGGGGGCAAGTTCAAGAGAGAGCGGGGCTTTAATTTCGCCGCCGATGATAACGGACCAGGAGACTATTCCTTTCAGGGCATCCGTCCGGATTGTCGCGTTCTCCACGTATGCCGGGCCGCGTGCCTCCAGGTAAACCGTCTGCCAGATTCCGCTGGTCGGCGTATACCAGCCGGTTTGTTTCCCAGATGGCTGGCTCGCATCAAGCAGATCCACTACGCGGATCACGAGACTGTTCTCCCGGTCC
>JAKPRU010000458.1 GCA_029557025.1 Candidatus Omnitrophota bacterium
CTTCTGTGCGCGGACAGGAAAACTCCGCATCTCACGCCCCTTCAGATCGAGAATGGAGACGGTTCCCTGAACGGACATACTTTCGTCCAGGCAATCTGCTGCGACAACAACCTCCTCGATGCCGTCCCCGTCGAGATCCCCCACGGAGGGATCGCACGGCGGGCCTGTCAGCGGAGTGGTCCACAGATTCTCTCCACGTGCGTTGAGCGCCCAAAGTTGTGCAGGCTTTCTCGTAACATAGAGAATCTCATATCCTGCTCGTCCGTCCAATTCTGCCAGGACCGGCGTTCCCCCCGTGTTCTCTCCCAGGTTCCGCGACCAGAGGATGTCCCCACCGGATCGCAAGACAAACACCGTCCCGCTATCCGAGGCCGTGACAATTTCCGCATGTCCGTCCCCGTTAATGTCACCGACCGCTACACCGCCTCGCACCAATCCGTCGGTTAATGTTCTCCACTTACGTTTGCCGCTTGTGTCAAAGCAATAGAGATTTGTGTCCGCGGAGCCAATCAGGATTTCGAGTTGACCGTCTTCATCGACATCGGTCACAGCCACACCGCTGTAGTTGCCGCTCTGACGAACACGTTCCCCGACATCCAGGCGAGCCAGTTCATTGCCGTACGCATCCAGAATGGCCCCCCAGGGCGGCCCGCCGCCCATGGCACTGATTACCTCCCGCGTTCCATCTCCATTCAGATCGGTCAGCGAGGGAGCCGCGGTCTCACCGTGCATGACCCCGTGTGTCCATTTGCAGCGTGAAAGCGCCTCAATCTTCCACCAGCCTGGGACAACTTCCGAGGTCTCCACACGACCGCCTGTCAAATCAAGGCGTGAGGGAGCATCAACCCACTGCTCTCTCCACCGTGCGAAACGAATGGTCTCCGGGACAATGCCGACATAATCTGACGAATTCAGCTTCACGGACATTTTCGCGGCAGTCACGCTCTCTGCCCATTGGTCCGCCTGAATGCGGTAATACTTTCGAAGCCCGGTGTTTGTTTCGGTTGCGCCCGCCGGAACCCATGGCGTCCGCTCCAGTGTTACAGGCAGCGGAGTTATGCAGGACAACGACAAAACCAGATCCGCTGCAACAGCGTCGAGTTTCCCCTTATTCGGATCAAATACATGGCGGACACGGGTGTAACACCTCAGGCTATGCCATTGCGACAATGAGGTATTCCGAGCCGGAGAGGAATCCACGGCTTCTACGGAAAAGGCAATGGTTCCTTCAAAGGCCGAATCATTCCGTATCCGGAAACGAACGTTGCCGTTTGACGGACGCTCTACAACATCCGAGAAACCGATTCGGTCTCCGTATGTATAGTGCAGGATCGCTTTCTCCAAGCCTGTGTCGTCCGAGATCGGAACGACAACCGTTGCCGGTGCGTCATTCGGCATAAGCGCATCCCAGGTCGGCTTGCCGATCTTTGGGGGAGTGGTGTCACTTGTCAGTGCAATCCGAAATAGTCCGGAATGCCAGGCCGTCGGATTGCCGATCTCGCCGCGCCATTCGATGGGACTTCTGCTCCCGGCAGGAATCGCGAGCAGGAATACAGCGGTTCCGTCCTCAATCTTGCCTGCCACTCTGCCATAGGAACCCTTGTCCCCAAATCGGTAGCTTAAGAACACAGCGGGGTTCTTTTCGGGAAGATGGACACGGGCTTCGACACGGACGGACCTTGTTCCCGGCGAAACGGCCGGGGGAAATTGCCAACCGACAAGCACAGGATTTCGCTCCAGGTATGCCGTCCGAGTCCACGCGGCGAAAAGGTCCCCCGATCCCTGGGAGGCATCGTAGATATCCGGTCGTTTCAATCCGGCAGTTCCTCGAATCAGGCCGCTGGGATGCTGAAAGATTTTCACCATAGTCGCTACGTTGTCCTGGCAGGCTTCCCACCATCGCGGGTTGCCGGTCGCCATATAAACATCCAGCAAAAAGAAGAGATTCTGGCCGCCGGATTGGGCCATCTGGATTTCAGGCCGTTGCGCAACCAGGAACGCCTCCCCGGCGGTCAGCATTTGCCTGTGAATCTGTGGGTCGCGTGTGATCTCATAGGCCAGCGGCAACGCTCTCGCCCCGGCATCTACCCCGAATGTCTCGCCGCCCCAGTTCACCGGCGCACCGCCCTGGTATCGCGAAACAATCCGCAACGCGGGATCCAGCAGCCAGGGGTCCGGGTAAAGCCGGTAGGCATCCAGCAGATAGGTCGCAATGTTCAGACTGTTCTGCCATCCCAACCCGATAGGTCGATCCAGGTCGGGATTCCACAAGTACGGAAACACTTCATCGAGGTCCGCTGTCTTGCTGCGGCGAGAGAGCAGCATCCGGTGTGACCAGTCCAGGTACTTCGAATCGCCGGTCTTGACATAGAGATAGGTCCAGGCATTGATGTAGCGCATGGCATATTCGTTGTAGCCGTTCGTCTCCGATTCGGGAAAGAAATCGGTAAACCGCGCATGACGGTCGAAGGCAAAAGTCTCTTTGTCCTTGACATGTGCATACAACCCTGCGATCTCGCCGATCACCGCCTTGGAATCCAATTCCCAGAGAATATCCCAGGGCGGGATAACCCGTTCCATCTCATGCCGATTCCCCTTGAGTTCATCGGTC
>JAKPRU010000509.1 GCA_029557025.1 Candidatus Omnitrophota bacterium
TTGCGTCCTGAAACCATATGATCGGAACCCGGTCCCGGCCACATTGCGTCACAAACTCATTCATCTTGATCAGGCCCTGACGGTACAACTTCCCGCCGACACCTGAATAAGCATTCGTGTATTCCGGATAATCCGACAACAGACCTTGACGGTTCCCGATCGCCGCCACCAGGAAACCATCGATCTTCACCAACCCTGTGTAAACTTCCGGACCGTATCCCGGCCGGAACTCCAGGTGCTCGGAACCGTCCACCAGTCTCGCCAATACGTTCTCGAAATCGTATACTGCCTTCTGGTTCATCGGCACGATAAGCGGAATTTCCGCCGGGTCGCATTTCGGCGCCGCAGGCTCCGCCACACGGAAGAACCGCGGCGCGTATCCCGGCATCTCCGCCATGTACCCCTTCAGACCGTCCAAGACATCCTTCTCCGTCTCGAAGACCGCACGAAAAAAACCCGTCTGGTCGTAATGGATCTTCACGCTCCCCGGCGGCACCGCTTTGAAGTGTCTCGTCGCCTCGATCAGTTCCTCCGCCCCTTCCTCGTCGAAAAAACCCTTTGGACTCATCCCACTGACAATCCCGCCCCCGCCAACCGCCATATTGCACTTCTTGTGCGCCAACAAAATTGTCGGGCTGATTCCCTGGTAGCCACCTCCAGCCGGGTTCATTCCGTAGATCCCCGCCATCACCGGTATCCCCATCTGCTCCAGTTCGGCATGGCGGAAAAAACACGCCCCCTGACCTCTACGGTTTGGATACGTCTTCTCTTGCTCCGGCAGTTTTACTCCAGAACAGTTCACCAGCCATACCAGCGGCAGGTTCATGATCTTCGCAAGATCCGTCACGCGCAGATTGTTCTCCGCCTGGCCTGCGATCCATGCACCCGCAATCCACTTGTTGTTGAACCCGATCAAAACACACCACCTGCCCGAAATTCGCGCCAGGCCGTCGATCACCCCCGTGTGACCAGATTCTTCGTTCTCCGGATCGAAAATGGTGTGCAGCGGACAGAAGGTCCCCGGATCCACCAGGTACTCGATCCGATCCCAGACTGTCATCTCGCCCCGACGATGGATCTCTTCCGCAGAAACCCCGAATCCCTTGATCCGCTCCACTTCCGAATCGATCTCCCGCATGACCTCCTCGGCCCGCGCAACGTTCCCCTTCATCCGATCCTTCTGTGACGTCCTAAGCGGCTTTCCCAGATCGTCCATCCTCAAAAAATAGGGCTTCATAATGGTTCGCTAACCTCCTCGTATATCCCGATAGTCATTACCGATCCGCAGCCTCTATCGGTTCGCCTTGCGAATCCCCAACTGATCCTGCGCGATGATCATCTTGCAGATGTTCGCGGATCCCTCTACCATCGCATACACCGGCGCATCCCGGTAATATCGCGCCACAGGATA
>JAKPRU010000521.1 GCA_029557025.1 Candidatus Omnitrophota bacterium
CTTTACAGCATATTGCAGCCCCTCCATGAGACTTTTTTGCTCTTTGAGCAAATCGAGGCGATTCTCAATAACCGGAACCGTCTGCCCTCCTTCTTCCCGCAAAACGAGGATATGCGGCTCCAACTGCACATCCGGCTTCGGGCGCTCCCAAAGCAACTGCTCGATCCCGTTGGGGTAGGTCAGGACTCGGAGAACGTCCGCCTGCCTGGGATCTTCTTCCAGGATTTTCTGAACCGTCTGCATCAGAATCCCGGAATCCAGCAACTCCCTCATCCGGGTAGACGGATAAACGCCTTTTTCTGCGTAGTAGGCCTCAACCGCACGCAGGAGGATTTCTTTGCATCGTTTACTGTAAATGGTGTCGAGTTTGTCGCTTGCAATGGTGGCGCTGATCTCGTCGCCCCGAAGAATGGCGGAATTGTAATACCGCACATATTGCTCCCACGCCGAAAGGAACTGGCCCGCTGCATAGTCCATCTCGATCGCCATGCGAGGAACATAGGAAGGGCATCGCGGGTCAATATAGTCCCCTCGTACGGCTAATAGTCCCTCTCCGACAGGCTCAACGGTGAATGTTCCGTTACGCAGTTCTTCGGAGGCAACGGCACTCCGGTATTTGTAGGATGACGGATCGTATTGGACCCGCAGGTCGAAGGATGCGACATTCTGGCTGTTGTTCGCAACATGAATGTCGAAGGTCGCATCGGACCCGCTCTGCTGAAGAACTCCATAGATTACTGTTGCGGTAGACTCCTCGACAGGCGCCGCGGTGGCCAATTGATGGGGGATGATTCCGACCAGTCCGGAAATCTCTCCAAGCGGCCCCGGTTCAGGATTCGGAATCAGGGCAATCGTTCCTTTTTGATCGGAAACGGCGCTGAATTGCAGGCTGGCCAGTCGGCCGTTCCGGAATCGGCTCGGCGAGTAGGCCCGCTCAAAGTATTTCTTTGCCTCACTGGTATTTCCCAATTGATAGTAACTGATAAATCCCGCATCAAACGACAGCTCCCAGGCGTTCGGATTGATCTCCGCGCCGCGGGCCAGAAACTCAACCGCAGCCGTCGCGTCTTTCACCGATTCATTAATCGCAAATCCCCCGAATTTCCAGGCAGAGACAAACCGCTCGTCCAGGGTTACGAGTGTATTCAACAACAGCATAAATCCATCTCGTTTCTTGGGATTGTGCAACGTGGTGAAATTCCCGCCGAAAAACTGGATGGCCCGAATCCAATCCAAATCCGCAAGTAAATTGTCGAATCCGAGCGCGGTGATCTTCGCCACTTTCGGATTGCCGGTCACCAGGAGGATCTTCTCTTCCACACGCTGATTCTGACGGTACTTTACAACGCTGTTCTGCACCGCTAGAAAAGCCGCAACGAATAGCAAAAAGAGAACGATGGTTCCTGCCTTTTTCATAGTTCACCCGTCTCAATCACTTGAAGTCTCGTCGTGAAAATGAAAACGCTGTGATGAATAACAATATCCCCGAATAGAGAATCGCCAAGGCCGGATATTTCCAGGTGAGGAACGGGGCAATGCTCTCCTGATAAACCACCTGATTCTTGATGTTATAGATTTCCAGATTTGGAAGAATGTAATAGACCCCTGTCAGCACATAGGACAAAATCACATTGCCTTGTTCCGCCACTCTTTTGGCGAACTCCAGCAAATCTTCCGAAAGATGCCCGATCACATAGCACATCAGTGTCAACGCCGCCGACAATACCGGCGTCGAGAATGATGAAAACAGAACGGCAATCGCCGTGATGACCATCATCTCGAACAGGAACAGGAAGATGGCATAGATTACGGACGGCTTGAGAGAACAACCCGGCATGACCACCAGCAGAATGCACAGGATGATTCCCATCACCACCACATTAGTCACAACGGTCAGCAACAGTCCGAAGAACTTGCCCAGAATGAACTGGGTGCGACTCACCCCGGTTGCGATGATCGTGTAGATAGTTCGTTTTTCCAGTTCTTCATGCACCAGGCTGACGCCGACAAAGGCGGCGAGAAGGAGACCGAATACGTTGATCGCCGAAAGACCCAGGTGTTTCACAATCCGGTCTTGTTCTCCCAATGCCAATGTCGCCAAGAGAATGGAGGACGCCAGCAGAAGCAATACGAACAGAAGAATGATGTAGAACACTTTGTTTCGAATGGCTTCTTTATGCGTGTTGAGTGCAATAGTCAGGATTTCATTCAACGCTGGATACCTCCCGTACGAAATAGTCTTCGAGATTTCCCCGTTCCGCCGTCATCTCGTGAACAGCCCCACCTCCCTGGATACAGACACTGATAATGTGGTTGGCTGCCTCTGCGTCCTTTGCCCTCAGATGGAGCAATCCACCACTCTCGCGGGCGTCCACAGCCATGGCTTTCAACTGTTCCATCAGGGCCGGCGTATACTTACTTACCGAAACTCGAACCGCGGTGGTTTCTTCCCGCAAAATCTCCCCGACAGTTCCGGATCGAATCACTTTCCCCTTGTTGAGAATCATCACGCGGTCGCAGATCAATTCCACATCCGCAAGAATATGGGAGCAGAAAAAGATGGTGCGGTTTTCTTCTTTCAGCTGCATAATGATATTGCGGATCTCCCGCCGCCCGATCGGATCCAGACCGGACATCGGCTCATCCATCAGCAGAAGTTGCGGATTGGTCAACAAGGCCTGCGCCAGACCGATTCGGGTCACCATTCCCTTAGAGTAATTCCCCAGGCGAATGTCCCGCGCGTGCCTCATTCCCACCATGTCCAGTAATTCTTCCGCCCGTTGTCTTCGCTCTCGATAGTGGAGTCCCGACAGCCGACCGTAAAACAAAAGAAACTCATATCCGGTCAGAAATCGGTAAAAATAGGGGTTTTCCGGCATATATCCGATCTGACGGTGCTGGATCGCCTCTCCCAGCTCCCGCCCCAACAGAAACGCCGTTCCTTTCGTGGGGTATATGATTCGAAGGAGAATCTTGATCGTGGTGGTTTTCCCCGCACCGTTAGGACCCAGGAAGCCGAAAATCTCGCCCTGCTCAACCTCCAGATTCAGGTTGTCCAGGGCCAGAACCGGCTTGCCCCAAAATCCGGTGCTGTACGTTTTGGAAAGGCCACGAATGCTCAGGATGGCCATCGTCGCTTGCCTCCTCTTGCGCGGGGTCCGGAGCCTGGTTCCCAAGCTCACAGGATGGATCGAAATCTTGGTCTGGTATGTCTCCGCAAGAGTCGTTCCCCTATTCGCACAAAAACAGGACGTTCAATCGGACCTGTCCTGATTCTGCTCGAAGAATGACTCTTCGGTGACATGGAAACTTGGCATTGCCTGCACACAGGGTTGACAAAACCCGTGGTTCCGGTGGATCACCAGTGACGCAAAACGTTTCTCAATAATAGCCTAAAGAAAAGCAGGCGAATGTCAAGATGATTTTCACCTGAAATTATACCCTTTTTTCCACAATTGTGCTTCTTTCTTCACATTTTCATCTACCATTATCTGACTGATGCAGAAACAATCTGCCTCATAATATGAAATACTTATGCCATATTGTTATTTATCGCAAGGATGCTGTAATAAATTGTAACATCAATTCAAAAATCGTGAAAATCGCGATTTCCTGCGCCCATTGATTGACAAAAACGACCGTTTAAAGGTATAATTTTTCAACTGGGTGATACCCGTCATCACGGCTCTTTGTTCTTCTCAGCTGTAAGGTTTCCGGATTTTAAGTTCAGGCGGATGTGAGGCGCTACCGCCAGTCCTGAATCGTAGGGCTGTTGAGATCGCGAGCCGGCAAATTCTGTCGCAAAGGTTGTGATCAATGTGGTACTCGTCGAGTTACGAGAGGATGAAGACATCCAGGGAGCTCTGAAGCGATTCAAGCGAAAGTGCATCAAAGAGAGTATCCCCCAAGACCTCCGGAAAAACGCTTATTATGAAAAGCCGAGTGTCCGGAAACGAAAGAAACATTTGAAAGCCATCAAGCGCCTCAAGAAAAACCGTCTCCGCATATCGTCGAACCTTTAACAGGTTTCGGGTCCGTTTGCAGGCGGTTTACGAACTATCAAGATCCTGGGCAGGCCAACCTTGTTTGCCTGCCCTCGTTCTTTTTTAAGGTTCATCCGGTAGCGCAGGCGTCACTGCCTGTGAATCCTTATGAATGAAAACAGGGGCGACACAAACCCGTGCCGCCCCTGTCGGTGATCTGTTGGGATTGGAGAGGGAGGGGAGAGTCTCCTCACCCTCTACGCAGTTCCTGTCGGATGAAGGACCTAACCCTCACCACCTCCGCAGTCACCTACGCGCACCGTACAACTACAGTCATCGATCATAAGTGGACCACCTCCTTTCTGCGTTAATAAGGAATATACGCGACTTTCTTCGCAGAATCAAGGATTATTTCGGGATTTTGTCGATTTTCCCGGGGAAGAACCTTCCAGGTGTTCATGTTTTTTCCACAGGGGATTCACTTGGCAACGTATTCCGGGCAGCTGGTTGCATTGGGGCGTTCCGGGCGGGTGCAGATACTCCCATAATTCCACTTGCAGGTGTCGCACAAAAAGGCATCTTCGTGCAGAACGGAGCGCACCTTGGAGGTGAACCGCTTCCACTTTGTTTTCCAGTCTTCTCGATTCACGATCTCCTATTGTATCCTCCTCCAAAAAGGATAAGACGACGGGATTTACAATCAAGGGCCGGAAAACCATGTCCTACCATGCAACCGAGGCAGTAACCCTACGTCGGTGGCGGACGCAAGAAGCGGATGCCCTGTATCTCCTGTTCACGGAATGCCTGGGGAAAGTCACCGCGAAGGCTCGGGGTGTGGCCAAGAGTACGAGCCGCATCGCCGGGATGCTTCAGCCGCATAACCGGACTCATGTGATCCTGTATCAGAAGCAGGAGGATCAGGATATTTTGAGCGTAACGCAAGTCTCGCTGGTTCGGCGCTATCCCCATCTTCAAGGCGATCTAAAAAGCCTGACGCTGGCCGCCTGTGCCGCCGAATTGATCGACTTTTGCACGGGCGAGGGGGAACCGAACCGGATGATCTGGTCTCTTCTGACAAAACTGCTGGATTTCTGGGAAGAGAATGAGGCAACCGAGGCGCAGTTGGCCGCTTTCGCGCTGCGGATTCTCAAGGAGACCGGATTTGAGCCGCATCTGGCCGCCTGCGCCAAGTGTGGGGTTCAGGAGCGTTCCGAGTGGTATTACAGTCCCGAACGGGGCGCCATACTCTGTCCCGGCTGCCGTCGGACGGAACGTCTGGCCCTTTCCGGTGGGGCGGTCAGTACCATGGCGCGACTTACTTCCGGCGAAAAGCTCTCCGCCCTGTCTTTCGGAGAACAGGATGTCAAAGACATGCTTCTGTTCCTGGATGAACACATCGGCTATCATGTCGGCCGGCGGTCGCGCGCGCTGAGGGTGTTGCAGCAGATCGCGGTTCCGCTCAACGGTGAATCCGAACCGTGAGGTGTTCCATGGCGCATATCCTGATTCTTGGTCTCGGTCCGATCCCGCTGGAAAAGTCACGTCTGTTCCACGCCGGTGGGAACCGTGCCTGGCATCTGGCGGATGCGCTTCGTGGCGCGGGCCATCAGGTCACTATGCTGTGTATGCGGGTAACCGCCGGTGGGGTGTCGAACAGGCAGATTGAGCGCACAGAGAAAGAAGACCTCGTCTATGTAAGTGTCGATGAGGTCGCGCATTTTGCGGATGACTCATTCCTTCGGCGGTTTGTGGAGGAAACTCGTCCCGACATTCTGGTGGGAGCCTGTGCGTATCCGGCGGCACGCGCGGCAGTTATTGCAGGTGATCTGCCTCTCTGGGTAGATTTGCACGGATATCAAATGGGGGAAGCGCAGGTAAAGGCATTTCGCGATGAGGAAGATGGATTTCGATTCCATTTCTGGGATCGTTATCGTCCGGCTCTGGAGCGCGGTGACCGCTTTTCCACAACCAGCGAGCCTCACCGTTATGCTGTGATCGGTGAGTTAGGCGCAATCGGCAGGCTGAACCGTCATACCTTTGGGGAGGACATGGTTCATACAATTCCCATCGGTTGGGCTACACTGCCGATGCGAGAGAAGGCGCTGCGAAAGCCGGAAGACCCGTTCACCGTGTTCTATTCCGGCGGATTCAACACTTGGTGTGATGTGCAAACTCTCTTTCACGGGGTGGAATCGGCCATGAGAAAAGACTCCCGGATTCGTTTTCTCTCCACGGGAGGCGCTATCGATGGCCATGACGAAGCGACATACCCCGACTTTCAACGATTGGTAGAAGCGTCTCCTTTCCGGGACCGTTTTGACCTTCGAGGGTGGGTTCCCAGCGAGGATCTTCCCGGCATTCAGGAACAGGCGGACCTTTTCATCAATGTGGATCGTTTTTGTTACGAGACACTGATCGGGGCACGAAACCGAATCACCGAAATGATGGTTCGAGGAATACCGGTTCTTTCGACTTTGGGAACCGAGATCAGTTGGATTCTCCAGGAGAACACCTGCGGCTTGGGCGCTCCGATTGGGGATTCCGAGGCTTTGAGTCAGAGAATCCTCTGTGCGGCGGACCATCCGCATGACTTGCAGGAAATGGCTCAAAGAGCGAGACGATTATTCGAAGAAAGGTTCACATACAAGGCCACCGCCAAGCCTCTTCTCGAGTGGGCAGAGACACCCGTCCGTGCAGGCGATGCAGGCAAAGGAGTTGTCTTATTCACAGCGCCGCCTCCGGCGGCGGAAATCCGGGGGATTCGAGCGGGATTGCGGATGATTCGCGAAGGGCTGACTCGGAAAATACGACGCGATCAATGAATCAGCGGATGTGCCAGGGGGTTGTGAGGCAGCTGACCGCCCATTCGGGCAAGGTCTCCCAAACTGATGATCCCATTGCTGGAGTCGTACACCTGTTCCGGACCAAATCCCTCCAGGCCGGTCGCGAATTGGGGAATATAATCCTGCGTCCGGTCCGGTCCCTGGCTTTCCAGGATATAGGTCTCCGTTCGGGCGGGAATCGGTACGCCACGGCCGATGGCCCAGTCCCCTTTCAGGTTGAAATAGAGATATCCGTGCGGGCTGTTGCCGTTCTCCGCACCGGAACGCAGCAACCGTTTCGGCATGAAAACGTCTTTCAGATCGACAGTAGTCAGATAAGCGACCGGCGTAGTCAGGGCGACCAAGTCCAGGGGAACCAGATCAGTCAAACCAAACGGGAACTTCCGCCAGTCGGCCTGGTATAATGCGAGTCCGGTTGCCACGGTTTTAAATTCCGCCTCCACACGCGCCACCTTCGCTTTCACTTGGGCACGCTGGAAATTCGGCACGGCAATCGCCGCCAGAATGGCGATAATCGCCACAACAATCAGCAGTTCGATTAAGGTAAAAGCCCTCGACCGGCGCATGTTCATTGACCCATCAAATACATTGTATCCCAGAGGGAACGATCCACAAGCCGGAATTGCCGAATTGCCTCGGCGAGGAGAGGCAGGCACATCAAAGTCCGTGCCGTTGAATGACGCCGGGACTCACGACGCCGTTGCTCGGATTGTAATCGTACCACATCATCAAAACATCCCCCTGCTGAATCTCTTCATACGGGTAGGTTTTGGCATCGGGGCCAAGGGTAAATAACATCCAGGCCACCTTTTCGGCATTATCCGGGCTGTTGAACCAAAATGTCGGGTATTCTCCGCCGTGGATCTTGAAGTAATCAAAATTGTGATAGTAATACCCGTGTGACTTCGAGAACGGACTGTCCGTTGCGGACCCGATATAGTTGATCGGCGTTGTAAGCGGGGCCATGACAGACAGGTGCACCGGAGAGATTAAGATTATGGCTCCACCTCCAGCTCTGCGTGGTGGAATCCCGTTCTGATCCAAACGATACATGGAAAGCGCCGTATTTAGTGCGTTCAAATCCGCCTGCGCACGGGCAACTTGGCTTTTCACACGGGCATTCATGAAGTTCGGGACGGCAATTGCGGCAAGGATTCCGATTATGGCAACAACGATCAAGAGCTCAATGAGCGTAAAACCACGGTTGCATATCATCGGACGGATCTTTCAGGATTTCTCCGGTCATATAAGCTTTGTTTCCTACCTCTATTGTAGAATAATTTTCGCAATGCGACAATAAAAAGTGACATTCTTTTCATGTCACGCTACAATGTTGCAAATTGAAAGGAATTCCGGAGGTACATCCAACGTGAGAAACTTCAGGTCAACCGGCATGGCACCACTGGTTCTTTTTGCGCTCCTGCTTGGCGTAAACGGCCCCGCTTTCGCTCAGATTGTGTTCGAGCATTCCGCCACGATCGGGGTAGGCCAGGAACCGGCAGATATTGCCGTAGCAGACATCGATGGGGATGGTGATCTCGACCTTCTGACGGCAAATCAGTCTGGAGATTCCTTCACGATCCTTTACAACAATGGCCAGGGCGGTTTCGCCAACAAACGGGAGATTGCTCTGCCCGAAGGACAGCGCGCTCCAGTGACCATCGCCGCCGATGATTTCAATAACGACGGGCTGATCGATATTGCCGTGGGGATTCTCTCGGAAATCGACGCTATGACTCGTCAGTTTATCGATCCGGGAGTGTTTATTTATCTGGCGGACTCGCAAGGGAACTACCATGAGACATTCTATCCGGTGGATGGGACCCCCGGCCTTCTGATTCCCGTGGATCTCGACGGAAACGGCTCGAAAGACATCGCGATGGCCAACTTGGGGTATTTTGATTTCACCAATATCTTCAATGTCAGTGTGGAAGGGGCCGGGGTGGATCTGCTTTTTAATGAGGGAGACGGCACGTTTTCGAACCATTATCTTTTTGAGACGAAAGGTTCTGTTTCGCCGATTGAACTCCTCGATCTCGATGGGGACGGCGACATGGACGTTCTTGCCACCAATCAGGGAGCATTGAATGCCTGGACAGGTCAACTGGAAGGGTACAACATCACCATCATGGAGAATGATGCGCAGGGTAATTTGCGGATTGTACAGGAGCTGACGTGCAGCACCTTTCCGTTCTCAGCGACGGCACGCGATTTCGACGGCGATGGGGATATGGATATCATCGCCGCCGAGCAGGGAATCGCAACCCTCATGGGGGTAGTGGCCGACACGGCAGGGATCGGATATTGGTGGGGGAACGGCAACATGAGTTTTTCAAATGAAGTCTATGTCAGGGAACAGGGCGTTCCCACGATGATTAAGGCTGCCGATCTGGATAAAGATGGTGACCAGGATTTTGTTCTGACCAACAGCGGCATGGATATTGTCGAGGGGAATCCCGCCAATCCCGCTGTGACTGTTTTCGAGAATGACGGGACCGGGGTTTTCACCCGCGTAATTACCGCATCCGTCGGCGATGAACCTTATGGTCTGGCGCTGGGTGACTGGGACGGTGATGGCGCCACGGATATCGCCGTGCTGTCGAAGGGCAACAACATCGTTACGTTGTTCAAGAACAAAAGTCCGAATGCGGTTCCGGTAAGGGATTGGATGGTATATTGAGATCGAGATGTTCGGCAGGGGCAACACATGCGTTGCCCCTGCCGAATTACCCCGAGCCTCTCCCTCCAAGATTGCGGGAGACACAGAGGTTGATTTTATTGCACTTACTACATCCATAACACGGGTATCTTTGAGGTGAATCTGGAAACCGAATCCCCGTCCCATATTTCCGTTGTGATCCCCACGAAGAATGCCGGGCCGGAGTTCGAACACCTTCTGGAATTGCTTTGCCATCAGGAGGTTAAGAGCAATGTGGAAGTTCTGGTGGTGGATTCCGGCTCGAAGGATACCACGCTGGAGATTTGCCGGCGGTATCCCGTGCGGGTCGAATCCATCGCCTCCGACCAATTCGGACATGGGCGGACTCGAAATCTGGGCATTTCTTTGACGAGCGGGGAGATCATCTGCCTTCTCACACAGGACGCATTGCCGACGGACAGCCGGTTTCTGGCGAACCTCGTTCAACCGTTTTCGAATCAAGATGTTGCCGGAGTGGTCGGGCGGCAGATCGCCAAGCCGGATGCCTCTCCGCTGACGGTGCGAGATGTCGGTCGCTGGATTCTTGGATCTTTGCAAAGTCGCGTCTCACGAATCACCAGTCAGAATCAATTCGAGGAGTTACCCCCCATCGAACAGTATCTCCTTTGTGCGTTTGACAATGTTTGTTCTGCTATCCGGCGTTCGGTTTGGGAAAGGATCCCGTTCCCGGATGTCCTGTTCGGCGAGGATATCGAATGGGGGTATCGGGTGCTTCGCTGCGGGTATGCCGTTGCATATCAGCCCGACGCGGCGGTGTACCACTCCCATGATCGGCCGATCCGGTATCAGTATCAGCGGATGACGGTGGATCATTACCGTCTGTGCGAATTGTTCGGCCTGGAGACGGTTCCCTCGGTGTGGCACATTCCGGGGGCTGTGGTTCGGCAGACTGTGGGGGATTTGCGGGACCTGTTGCGGATGGGGGGGAGTGTTTCCGCCCGATTTCGGGATGCGCTTCGTGTTCCCGTTCGTTCCCTGGCGCATGTGGCGGGTCAGTATCGGGGAGCGAGAGCATACCGGAGAGGGCGTGTGCCGGAGGAGCGAGAGGCAGTGTAAGGCCATAGGCCGGAGCTGTATTATGGGGAAAAGGGGGAGGGAGGGAAGTCCGGGCTGGAGGATCGCATGGGGAAATAGAAATGGTAAGTGTTGGGATATGAGGTGGTTAGGTCCGGTTCGCAATAAATAAGTGGGGACTTGCGGATGTCAGGCAGAATTTTCTTCGAAAAGTGTTGACTTTGCACATACGAGCAGTATATGATTGCAGCGTTCGAGATCTTTCCTGCCAAGATTATTCGGGTCAGAGGGAGTTTGAGGGATGGACGAGAAGCCGTGGAAGAAATGGATACCGGGCGTTTTGTCCCAAGGACAGGTGAGACAATTATGCGAGCAAGGATTCATAACGAGCGCCGGAGATAATCCAAACCCAGATCCTTCCTCGTTGGATCTTCATCTCACAGAGGAGGCCTATAAACTGGAAAGCGGATCTGTGAAGCCTTTTGGGGCGAGATACCTTCATCATATTCAGCGTTTAGATCTTACTTCTCGTTTGCAGGCCGAAAACGGATTATTCCACCTAAAATCCAAAACCACTTATCTTTTTAAAGTCCGCGAGAGACTTGAGGATTTGAAAGACGGGAATCTTCATGGGCAGGCGACGGCGAAGAGTTCCGTTGGCCGCCTTGATGTGCTGGCGAGACTCATTGTTGACGGCATGGATTGCTATGAGTCATTTGATCCGGAAGGTCTTGCGCGAGGAAAAGGGGAGATGTATCTGGAAGTGACCCCGATCACCTTTCCGATCTTGGTTTGTGAAGGTTTGTCGCTATCACAGCTT
>JAKPRU010000391.1 GCA_029557025.1 Candidatus Omnitrophota bacterium
GATCAAAAACTCGGCAATTCATAACCGGCAGTTATGGTTTGGTAATATAGAAGTGGTGAGCAAGCCAAAATCGCACTTGAGATTCGAGCCGCTCGAAAATCCGATGTCATCCGCAGGGCTGTATAGTGCATTGCAATGGTAGAAAAAAGAAACACCACAAGCAGTGCAATCTTGGTCGCAACAATTGTTTCACCCAAAAGCCACATCATAATCGCCAAATAGACACTTGTTAAAGGGGCAAAACTCTCGCCAAATTTCCCCTCTCGCAGTAACGCTGATGCTTCCCCCATCCATGACATACCTCCATCGAGCGTATCCCATCCCGTAAATCGCCAATAAAACACGGCTGCTATTGTCTGGAATACGAGCAGCGTAACTAAAAAAAACGGGTCATAATGTAGAAAACGTCCCCAGTATCTTCTTGCGTAGCTCATTGGCAATGAATTTGTAAACATTCGAACGTTCCTCGGGTCATGGTATTCATATTCATTGAACTTATAGTCCTGCATTCAACACGAAGCGATGTTACGACCGGCTGATCCCTTTGTCGGGATGCGATCGTTGTGGCATGGAAGCGTTAGTCATTTTCCGACGAAAGTGTCTTATTTCACTTCGGGTTAGGCCCCGGGTCAAGTACATCAGGCGGATGTGCACCACCGCCGCCTGGAGTTGTTTTACGCAGAACATTCTATTGCTCTTGCGCAGGATGTCAAGCCACGCATGTGGACCGGATGTTCTCTCCATTACAGTTCGAAGGTGTCAGGGCATGCCGCCGTCACGAAAATCTATTCGAGCTGTAGTTCTCCAGGTTCATCCCCATCCTGCCCGGCGTGCGCGACAATGGGGGACCAACTTGGCCTACTTTTCCGCTATCGGCGTGTTGGACAGCGCCCCGATTTCCTCCCCCGTCAAAACCCGCCCATACAAACGCACATTTCGGATGATCCCATTGAAGTAATCGTGCGGGCCAAATCCGATGCGAAGGGGTTGCTCATTGCTTAGATCAAATCCGTTTGCCGAGAATCGGTCGGATTGCGCTACGTGCTTCCCGTCCAGAATAATCTTCAGAATTCCATTATCACGGATCGAGACAAGATGTCTCCATCCTGCTTTCAGTTCGTCATCATGGGAAACACACTTTCCGGCTTCCAGGCTGTAGACATGTCCGGATGGTAGC
This sequence comes from Candidatus Omnitrophota bacterium, assembly GCA_029557025.1. Classification (GTDB taxonomy): domain Bacteria; phylum Hinthialibacterota; class Hinthialibacteria; order Hinthialibacterales; family JAKPRU01; genus JAKPRU01. The sequence continues at coordinate 1,178 of JAKPRU010000391.1, forward strand.
GTCCCGCAGAAGAGGGAACCGTGATGAACCGCCATACTCCATACCCGGCGGTACTTGACATCCGGGGTTTTGTCTAATTGACCCGTACTGGTCCATTTGAGATTGCCGTCGTAGCGGTAAACGTGTGCAAGCGGGAGTGTTCCGGCATACAGTTTGCCATTGTACATCATTAAACCCATTACTTCCAATTCTTCTCCAAGTCGCCCGCAACCGCTCCACAGTTGGCCCCCAGCGTATCGGAACACCGTCCCGCCGGGCCAGGTTCCGACATGAAGGTTCCCCTCGTGGACGGCGAATGAATAGGTCTGGGTTGTATTGAGTGACGTTCCGCAGTCTGCCCAGGTGGTGTTTCCGTCATAGCGATAAACGCCGCCGAAGTTGACATCGTATCCTGTACCGTAAAGGCTCTCGCGGAAGGCAGTCAGTGCCACGACCCGTCCGCCGCTGTGTCCGCAGAATTTCCAGTCGCTGCCTCCTTCGTAGCGGTAGACACCGGGCGGGGCATACATGCTGGATGCGTACAGTTGTCCCCGGTACACGGCGAGACCGAAAATCGCCTCCGGGATGGGGAGATTACCGATTTCCACCCAGTTCTTATCGCCCAAGTGTCGAAAGACCTTGCCGCCGGGTATCTCATTCGGAGAATCGCCGATTGCCGATCCGGAAGAGCGATAATGCCCGGTGGCGGCATACAGATCACCCTCAAACACTGTGAGCGATGTCACCGCATTGCAGGGATGCGGGCTGCCGCAGTCAATCCATTCACCGTTTCCTCCGTAACGGTAGACATGCCCCGCGCCTTCCTTCTCTATCTCGAAAGTCCCCGCGTACAGATTATCCTTGTAGACGGTTAGTGCCCAGACCATCCGGTTATTGCCGGGCCGCCCGCAGTCCGTCCAGACCGGTTCAGTGCCGTCGTCAATGCCAAAAAAGAGGTTCCGGCAATTCGAGTATGACGACGGCGTTCCCTGGAAATTCTGCAGATAGAGATTCCAGCCTTTCCGTTTATCGGGATCGTATTGATTGATAATATCGCCCAGCGTATCGTTGACTACCTCAGGCGTCTTTATCCACGCGGAGACAGTGAAGTCGCGTGTTCCGAGATTCAGGGACGGTTTGGGCGGTACCTCGATATGAAAGGCGCGTTCCCTCGGAGGAAGGACAAACACCTTGGATGGATCGGCCTCGATGCGAACGCCATGATTTCCCTGCCCGGATGAGTCTTGGCAGTCACCATCGAGTTTCCAGAAACCCAGAAGATCGGATTCGAGATTCATGATGTGGACCTTTCGTTTGTGAGCAGGTTCCTGTTATCTGCTGTTAACTTGTTCTACCTTGAATACGGTCAGACACCGGGGCGGCAATATAAATGGAAGTGTCGTCCTGGCGCCGGTAACTTGTATCTGCCCGCTATCTCGGATTGGGCCGCCTTCAAGAGAGTAACTGTATCGGCCCGGCATGAACATGTACAATTCCGCACCCATCTCGCGGGGCTTCTCGCCGAAATGAAACAGTTGGGTCTCCAGGCAATCCGGTTCTGTTTTCGTTACCAGCGCAGCGATCTCGCGTGGTGGTGTGAGCCATCGAACGCGATTCAACGGGAAATACAACGCACCGCCCGGATCGCCCGTTACCGTCGAGTACAGCAACTCCGGACTGGGCACGATAATCTCCGGCACCTCATGCGGGAACAGGTATCCCGCGGAGAACAGTGCCGGAAATCGAAGGACGCGATCGGTGTACCGCACCTCGCGTGTATATCCGGCGAAGTTTACTCCAAGTGCTTTCGCATTGTTCTCAAGTCCCTTGACCAGGGGACCGGTATCTTCATGCAGGCGAAATTGAAGATAAGGGCCGGCCGAATCGGCTAATAAATCGTCGAATTCGGGGTCATTTGTCAGGAGACGGTACTTTGCGAGGACGTCTCCCAATGCAATCTTCTCGGCACACCAGGATTCACTGCCGGGTTCGGGGGATTCCTCGGATTTCTGTATGAGATATTTTCGTCGGATGTCTGCCATGGAGCGGATCGGTTCCAGGTACTTTTCATCTTGAGTCATCGCGTATGTCTGGAGCAGAGTATTTGTCATCTGCCCCATCGCGCTCGGCCAGCGATACAGCGAGGCATCCCGATTGCTCTCCGGGTCCCACCACGGGCCATTCAGACCGCCGACCTGCCCGTCCGGCCAATGAATTGCACTGGGGATGATTCCCGCAGGCTTTCCCCTCTCGGCGCAACGAGTGGCATCCGCCCAGGTATCCATCCATGCGGTGAACAGTGCCCGGCAACGCGGATCATTCGTGCGTTGCCAGTACAACAGCGCCGGTTGCATCGCTCGCGGATGATAAACCGAATCGCAGGCCCGTTCGGGATCTGCCCGGATTTTATCCACGCTGAAATCAATGCTCTTGAATTGCAGAAATCCGCGCTCATTCCTGCCCGCCCACAGGGTTTCCATCAGTTCAACCAGGCGAAGCGCTTTGTCTCGCCATTCGGGATTGTCCGGCTCCAAGTGCATCATGGGGGTGATCGCATCCGCCGAGTCTTCCGAGGAATGCTCGACATCCGTCAGGTGGGAGGTGTACCCATCTTTCATGTGTGCCTGGCTGAGAATCGCGCGGGAAAAACGTGCCTGTGCCCGGTTGATTTTGACGGACTGGAATCCGATCAGAATCGGTGTCCACCATCGCCACATCTCGCAATCGTCTCCCCAGCCGCCCCCATACTCCCCGCTTTCCTGCATTCGGTTGTCGATCCACCATTCGATGATATCCGCCAGGCGCTCCAGCCCTTCCCGCTGAAATCTCGCCCAGTCAGGAGCCTCCGCAACTTGATGCTTCAGGGGATCACAGGAAATCGGCTCGCCCAGGTACATGCGAATCATCCGATTCTGCGGAAAGTGTTCCCTGGCTCTTTCAAGCAATGCGACCGCCTTGTCGAAGACAGTCCGCCGACGGTGGGGCACGGACCAGATATCGCCATATTCCATCCCGCACCACAGCAACATACGTGCTTGATATAAGTAAGTCAGCGGTATGAACGGCGAGTCGGGCCGGATCCCGAAATCCCAAGATTCCTCTTTCAGCACAGTCGATCCGAAATACTCCAGGCGTGGGCTGTGCAAATATCGGTCGATTTCCTGAATGAGTCTGTCCAAATCAGCGCGGAGTTCGGGGGAAAGTTGCAGTTCTTTCCGCAGTTGTCTCAGCATCTCAAGCTGTTGTTCATCGTTATCCTGATTGCCGATGGCCACGATATTCTGTTGAAGGAATGGGTCAATAGCATCATCCGCAGAAGCCATTGACAGAAACGAGCAAAGCAACAGAAGCGCAAATCTGCACGCATAGATTGAGAATACCGACCGGGGGAAAACCCGATTCATCCGAATCTCCTTTTCTGCCAAAGAACCCGGATTGCTCCGGAACCGGTAGCGCGACAATCCTTGGATCCCCGCAAATACCCTCCATTTTGCGGGAAAAATAATTCAATGTCGCGGGAGGGGAGAAGGGTGGCCCGACTTGAACTTGGCATCCTGGTTCTCTTTCCTCATCCTATGTTATACTCATGCGAAATCGAAATTGCCAAAAAATTCATACCAGGTGAACAATGATGACCGGAAGAATCGCGTTTTTCCTGACATTGTTTGCTCTCCTCTGCACGGGACCACTCTATGCCCAAGACGTTGAGACCCAATGGGGCGGACCTGCGGATGTCTCCTACGACACCGGATTTGCGGATCGGGTAATGAAGCACCCCCAGGGTGGCATTTCCCTGTTCAACATGCAGTTGATCGAGAACGATGCGCCCGGTTCCGGCTTCAGCGAGAAGGGAGTCACCCTGGATACCCTCTGGGGGAAAATCCATGCTCGCAAGATACTCACGGTGGATGATCCGCGTGCTTACAAGGCCTGGCTGGTCGTATATATCTATGATGAGAACACCAAAACCGACCTGCATTTCGATGTAAACGGATATAAGGGCGTCATTCGCAAGACCAACCGGGAATGTTACCGCTGGGTAGAGTTTCCGGTTTCCTATTTGAAAAAGGGTAAGAACGTGATCGAACTCTCTTGCCCGGACGCCTCGTCCGAAAAAGAAGGCTGGACGCTGCTCCTGGCACGAGCGGATGAATTCGAGGCAGGCGGCGGTGATCCTACCGGCGTGGGCGAGTGTTCCTGGAAATCCACGGATGGTGGGAAAACCTGGAAACAAAGCCCGTTCGGTCCCGAAGGAAAGGACCGTGCGGAATACACGGTCCGCCTGAGCCTGGACCGGTATGTCCCGTGCGGCTACATGGAAACTCCGGTAATCGACCTTTGGCGCGGGGACAGCACAGACTTCATCGCCACACAGCGAAAGATCGAGAAACTGAATATCCGTGTGGAAAGCGATATCCCGGAAGGAACCGGAATCGTGTATTCACTGCGTAAAGGGCTGGACCCAAGCCCTTATGGAAAGAATTGGGAGCCATATCAGAAGATCGGCGAGAATACGCCGCTGGATTTCACAATCGATGGGGATTCACTGAACCGTCGGTATGTTCAATTCAGGATCGAACTTTCCACCGGCAATCCGCTGAATAGCCCGATTGTGAAATCTGTACAGATTCGAGCGACTCTGCAGGAGCGGGTCACGATGCCTCCCAATATCCACGTGGTTGAGGTTGACAATCCGCAGATCCTGTACCCCACCGTGCAATGGGAATGGGAGAAATGGGATCGGCCGGAATTTGTGGAACTTCGGCAGCGTGAAAATCTCGATGAGGTAATCGGGGATGCCCGCACGGAATTCGCCGGGCAGGTACGACTGCTCGATCATGCGACAAAACGATTCGACAACTACAGCCCCATCCCGGAATATCCGGGCTGGGATGCGTTAAGCATTCTCGACCGTATCAACAAGGCGGGTAACGGCGGCATGTGCATCCAGTTGAATAATCTACTGGCCGGAATGTGTATGGCTTATGGCTGGCAGGCGCGGCTGGTCAACATTATTTCGCATGAAGTCTGTGAGGTCTGGAATGACGATCTGGCAAAGTGGATATACATCGATGCCAGCTCCGTGAATCATTACATTTACGATAAGACAACTGCCGAACCGCTCAGCCTCTTGGAACTGCATCAACGGTTTCTCAAGAAATACTCTCCCGGACGGCCGATCGACTGGATGAATGACCCGCTGACTGTAGCGAGTATGGACGATGAATTCGATGTTGCGCAAGGCTCACTGACACACCATACGTATCCCTGGAACGGAGTTACGCTTGCAGGGCACATCCGTATGGTCCCCCGCAACAACTGGTATGAAAAACCATACCCGCGCCCGCTGAGCCATGGAAAAACCTGGTGGCCCTGGGATGGGTATATCAACTGGTATGACGAACAGACCCCGCCGAAAAAACAGTACTCATGGCACACCGACCGCCCGCAGGATATGTGGCCGGAATTGAATCGGGTTCATGTCGATGCTACTGTCGGGTACGGCAATGACCGCCTGTTTTTGCGGTTCGAAACCTATACGCCCAATTTCAGCCATTTCGAGGTCAATCCCGACGATACCGAATGGCGGGAAACCGGCGAATACTGGGTCTGGATTTTGCAGCCGGGACGGAACACTCTTCGTGTGCGCGCGGTCAGCCAATTCGGAGTCAAAGGCAAACCGGCCTCCATC
>JAKPRU010000566.1 GCA_029557025.1 Candidatus Omnitrophota bacterium
ACACTTGCATGACAATGATTCGGTCGAACGGTATTTCGGCTGTGAGCATTTTCATTGTCTGCCAAACCGGATGGACCCTTATCCGCCCTTCTCCTATGAAATCCTTGAAGAGCGTCCGCGGACCCGCATCGTACGATATGAGGATGGCGTGATCGCGGAGGTCAATACCGACGGCGGGTCCTCCATACCGCACTATATCGAATTCCCGATCAAGGACCGCCGGACTTGGCAGGCTTTCAAGGAACGTCTCGATCCCCGCGATCCAAGCCGATTTGACTACGATCTCAATCAGGTGAAAGCGGATGCACGCGCCTCACAGGAAGCCGTGGCTATCTATATCGGCTCCTTATTCGGGGTACTTCGAAATTGGACCGGCTTTGAACAAATCTGCTATCTCATTTATGACGATCGCGATCTGGTGGAGGAAATGGTGGAGCATCTATGCAACCTGATCATCTCGGTCATCGAGCCTCTGCTGAAAGAAGTTGAGATTGATGTCGCCTGCGGCTGGGAGGATATCTGTTTCAATCACGGCCCGATGATCTCCCCGCAGGATTTCCGCGCGATTCTTTACCCGCGCTATCGGCGCATCGCCAACCTTCTCCACAGACACGGGGTTACAGTCATCTATACGGATTGCGACGGCAATATCTGTCCGGTCGTGCCGATCTGGATGGAAGCGGGGTACAACTGCATGTTCCCTGTGGAGGTCCATGCCGGTACGGACCCGGTTGCGCTTCGACGAGAATACGGCAAGGACCTCCTGCTGATCGGCGGATATAACAAACACAAGTTGGAATCGAAATCAGAGACCCTGGCGGAATGGAAACGCCTGGAACCTGTTGTCACCGAAGGCGGGTTTATTCCGCATGTGGACCACCGCGTCCCCGCCAATGTCGATTATGAAAATTACCTGTATTATATGAAATGCAAAAAAGAGATATTCGGGATTGAGACGATCGACGTACCGGGGCTGGAGAGCGCAGGGAAATAAGGGAGCGGGGGCATCTTGCCCCCGGTTCTTTATGGCGAGCCTCCCTCCGGCGGGGCCGGTGATTGTGTGCTTCCCGCCCTTCTTTGCCGGGCAGGGACACCTGGCCCACTGGTGGGACAGGCCTCTGTGCCTGTCGATGGGCGAACTTTCTTAGGAGCCTCCCTCCGGCGGGGCCGGTGATTGTGTACTTCCCGCCCTTCTTTGCCGGGCAGGGACGCCTGGCCCACTGGTGGGACAGGCCTCTGTGCCTGTCGATGGGCCGAAGGGAGAAATCTCATTTAAGCTCCCAACCTTGGTATCAGCTTGCAATGACGGTTGTGACCGAGCTTTCTCAGGAGGTGGCGCGTTTATGATTCCCATTGTTTTCTTCGGTACACCCGAGTTTGCCTGTCCGACTCTTCAGAGGCTGATCGAGAGTCCATCTGTCGAGGTCAGGGGTGTTGTAACCCAGCCTGATCGCCCGCGTGGTCGCGGGCACAGGGTTCTGCCTCCACCTGTGAAAGTGCTTGCAATGAAGCATGGGGTCCCGGTCCTTCAGCCGGAGTCTCTTGTTGACCCGGTGGTTCTTCCCTGGATTCGGAAAGCCGCCCCCGAAATCATCGTCGTGGTCGCCTACGCGGGAAAAGTTCCCTGCCACATGCTGAAACTCCCTCCGAAAGGATGTCTCAATCTGCACCCGTCGCTTCTTCCGCGATATCGCGGGGCCGCTCCGATTCAACGGGCGTTGATGAACGGCGAAACCGAAACAGGCAACTCCACCATGTACCTTTCAGACGAGTGGGATGCGGGCGACCTGATTTACCAGGAATCCGAACCGATTCGGCCGGATGACAACTACGGTTCCCTCTCCGAACGGCTGGCCCGGAAGGGTGCGGACCTCATGCTCCGATCCGTTCTGGATGTGTACGCGGGCACGGCTCCCCGAAATCCACAGGATGAGAGTCAGGTCACTTGGGCTAGGCTGATTCGCCCCGAACATGAAATCCTTGACTGGTCGAAACCGGCAACGGATCTCCATAATCAGGTCCGCGCTCTCGCCCCGGAACCCTGTGCCCGCACATCCTGCAAGGGAACAATCTGGAAAATCCTGCGCACCGAGGTTCCTTATGCAATCTCCCACGAAATTCCGGGAACCGTCGTGCATACATCGTTCAACACCATCCGTGTGAGTACAGGGAACGGCGTCCTGGAAATCCTGGAACTCCAGCCCGCCGGAAAGAAAGCCATGACTGTCGATGCTTTTTTGCGCGGACATCGATTGGAATACGGAACACGGTTGGGGGAAATCGGATAAACAGGAGTAACCTATCATTCATGCCGTTCGGCTGTTGCCATCCGACGCACAACCTTCTTTTTGACCTCTCCAGGCGGGGTCCCTTGAGCAAGCTCTTCTTCTGCGGGAACTTCTTTCGATTCGGGAGAAGCGTCCAGTTTTCTCGACAGGTCAAGCAGCTCCTTGCCTTCCTCAGAGGGTCCCAGTTCTTCTTCTCTCGACGCCACAATCACGGCAAGCCTTTTGCGCTCATGGCTGACCAGCATGGCAAAGCCTACGAAACCCTCCGGTGGTTCTTCAAACTGGTGAAAGGCATAATCCCATCGGCTGGTACGGGTCAGTTGCGTTTGTTCCCCAGTCCTTAATCCCTCCTGCATTCTGCCCCTCGACACATTGAGAACATGTTGATACACATTCAGTTCCTGCCGGCATAAGTCGCGAACACGATCCTGGGCGCGACGGAGATCCTCCATGGTGTACCCCAGCGTTTCCTCCGAGATATCCCCTCGTCTCAGCATCTGTTCCGTAATAAGTGTCCGCTCGTATAACTCGACATTCTCTGTGAGAACCTTACCCAGACGTTCCCGCTCCTTGAGAAGTTCCTCCACCAGGTCCCCCACGATCTGCTCACATCGTTCGAATTCCTTCTTCAGCATCGCATGGTCGCTGGGAAGTTTCTCTTTCAGCCCCTCCAGGGTCACCAGGTCATACGCCACCGACAACACCAGTTGCCGGAGATTCGCCGTGTGCTGCAAGAGCAACTCCCGAAGAGTCATTTTCCAAATCGGTTGAACAGTCCTTCCGTTTGCCGGGGAACGATTGCGATCGATGGTTTCCGCGTATTTCTGCACCCCTTCCGGCAGGAGCCAGAATGCCCCATCCGTCCATGCAATACAGGAAAGGTCTTTTCCCGGATACTGCCCCCGTGCAATCCGATCCTCTCGCGCCATCCGATCCCGGGTTCGCTCAATCCGAGCCCGGTTCAGCTGCCATGGGTCATCCACACCGGTCAATTGCCGAAAGGATGAGTTATGAACCTGGACTTCGTAGAGGACAGCCAGGATGGGGTCCGGTGGTATGATGGAATCTTCTGGAGGCATGGCAAGATTCGTGACTGATTATTGTCCCGGGAGTCGGCATTCCCCACCGATTGCCCCATTTCCCGGCTCATGCCCAATCCCCTTTTCTATTCACCACATTAAGACTTGAAACAGCAAACGTCAACTGCACAGTCTACTTCGTCCAATCAGTTTTCACGCTTTCCTCAAATTGTTCACGGGGTGGATTAAAATACCCGAATCGCACCTGCGGCAACCTGTGGCGGATGGTGTCTACGGCTGTCCGCATCCCTTCTGATCGAGAAAGACTCTCCAATTCCAGGCAGCGAATATACACATCCGGATCGATATTCAGATTCTTCCATTGCACCATGTGTGTCCCCGTTCTCTCCAGAAACCTTGTGAACGCGTCGATTTCCTCCTGGTGGTCCGTTAAACCGGGGAAAATCAGGTAGTTGATCGACACGTAAAGTCCTTCCGCCACACCCACTTGCACGGAGGTCTCCACATCCTCAAAGGTGTATCCCTGTGGCTTGTGGTATCGGTGGTAATAGTCCTTCCGAACGCTGTTGATGCTGATCCGCACGCTATTCAGTCCCGCTTTTGCCAGACGTTGCAGTTTGGCGGGCGCATATCCGTTTGTGTTGAGATGGATTGTCCCGCGCGAAGTCCGGCCACGCACCTCACGAATCAGCTCCTCCAGGAATTCATCCTCGCAAAGCGGTTCCCCTTCGCATCCCTGACCAAAACTGACCATCGCAAGAGGAGCCTCTTCCAGGTGAGGCACAATAACCTCCAGTGCTTCTTCGAGAGTGGGTCGGAACGCAATCCGCGCGTGGGAGGCCGGAACGAGGCTCTCCGCAGGCTGGTTCGAAATACATCCCTCGCAGGAAGACGGACATTCGCGTGAAACCGGCAGCCCCGCTTCCCACCTCCCAAGAAAATAGTTTTTCGCTGCCAGGCAGTTGTTTTGCAACGCGCAATGTGCGAGGTGATTCAGCAGACGGTTCTCGGGGTGTTCATCCAGCTTCTGTCGAACCCGCTCGCGGATGGTCTCCTCATCGAATTCGGCGAGATCGCCCTTCGGGTTCTGCTCGATGGGAAACGCCGTGACATAAAACCCATCGTCTCGCCATCCGGCAGCGGAATAAGCCCACAGTGGCAACGGGTCCGCCGAGGGTTGAGGGCGTCCGTTCGGCAGATGGGAACGCACATATCCCGGTGGGGTGAATGCGCTGACCGCCCAGGTATCCCTGGAACCGACCCGGAATCTTCCTCGATCCTCAAGCCATCCCACCGGTGTACGATCCGGCAGCGAAAAAATGTCGCTTCCTTCCGGCAGCGGTATCCAGTCCTCCGGTTTGGGCACGACCGGATGCACGCCCAATCGCGCAGTTGCCGCAAGTCGTGGTTCGTCATAAATCTGACCGAACCGATCACAGAACAACATTCGTGGATGATCCATAATCCCAACCTCCCGCGTTACCTGTAACCTTGTGCTGTCCGTTGCAACCATTGCCTGGGAGCGATATTCTCAACTCGGTGGCTCTTTATTGGGAGTCTACCCACCGAGCGGGTTCGGAATGTTCCTGGAACACACAAAGTCATGTCGATCGAGGTCATACAAACAACCACGGAAACCCAGGAGGCCACGCTGGAAGAGGCACGCGCCAGGGGAGTCGATTTGCACCGACTCCCGCGTCATATCGCCGTCATCATGGATGGCAACGGGCGCTGGGCCAAAGCACGCGGAATGCCGCGCATCGAGGGGCACCGCAACGGAATCAAATCCGTCCGCGAAACCGTCCGGACCTGCCGGGAACTGGAAATCCCCTACCTGACGCTTTATGCCTTCTCCGTCGAGAACTGGAGCCGTCCCCGCCTGGAAGTTGAAGCGTTGATGCGACTCCTCCACACATTCCTCCTCTCGGAAATCCGTGAAATGAGGGACAACGGCATTCGCCTTCATTCCATCGGACGCACAAACGATCTGCCCGCCGGTGTACGAAGTGCCCTGGACCAGGCACAGGCGGAGACCGCCGAGTGCAAGACCATGCAACTCAACTTGGCCCTGTCTTACGGCGGACGGACGGAAATCGTTTCCGCTGCAAGGCGAATTGCCGAAGAGGTTCGGAATGGACGCATTTCAACCGAGGAGATCGACGAGGCGCTGTTTTCCTCTTACCTCACCACGGCCGGAATCCCCGACCCGGACCTCCTCATCCGAACCAGCGGCGAGTTTCGAGTTTCCAACTTTCTCCTTTGGGAAATCGCCTACACGGAAATCTGGATTACCCCGGTGTTCTGGCCCGATTTCCGCAAGGAACAATTGTTTAGCGCGATTCTCGATTTCCAGAGGAGAGAGAGGCGTTTTGGTCGCGTGATTGAGGCGGACGTCGGACTGTAAACGCAATTGCCTAGACAATCGCAGCGGGCCTCGGATATTCTCACTTCTTCACCTTCAACCAAGCCTCTTGCAGCGGTCTCCATCCGATCAACTTGACGCCCGATTCATCAATCACTCGACGCAGTTCCGGGTCCAGCATGATGGCAAGATCGTTGGATCGAATCTTCCAATTCCCCGTGACCGCTTTCAATTCCTCGTCTTCCTTTCCAACATGCACAATCAGTTGAGAGACCCCCACCGGCAGGTTTCGGATAATATCACAGTACTCCTTGCGGGTTTCCTCGATACTCTTATGCTCGTAAGATGAATACAGGGTGGTCAGCAGGGGCGCTCCGCTTGCCCGCACTTCTTGGATGAATTCTTCTTTCAGAAAGTTCCGATCTCCCCATCGTTCGATCACTTGGGGCGTCGGCTCCAACAGCATGAACGGAATGCCGTATTCCTCCGCCACTTTCATAGCGGCCTCCAGGAACTCTTTCCGCGCATAGATCGTTCCCATGTGTGTATCGATATGGGTCGGTTTCAGGCCCATTTTCAGTGCGCTCTCAACCTGGGCGCGGATTTCGCATTCCACTTCCTGGGGTGTTGCATGGGTCGCAACCTCTTCCACACGCCCCCAGAGATACCCGGTCGGGTCCAGCAATCCCGGAACCTGGTTCTTGGGAGCCACGGATGACCACCGGTATCCGTGCCATTCGCAGTTTAATGTCAAATGCAGCCCGAAATCCGCCTCCGGGTGGTCCACGCAGTATTTCACAATCTCCGGAACCCAGGGGCAGGGCATCATAATGCTCGCTGTGCTGACCACGCCTTTTTCCATCGCCTCAATGGTCGCCATATTCTCCGAATGGCACATTCCGGCATCGTCCGCATGAATAAGCAGAACCCTTGCATCAGGGCCATATCCCAGACGTTCTTGAAGCGTGTCCGCTCCGGCAGCCATTACAAATCCTCCGATGAGAAATGAAATGAAGAATCTTGTATACACGAGTTGTTCTCCTTGTCTGATGATCCACACAGTGTAGCGAAGCCTGCCTCAGTGTCGAGGAGTCTGATGGCAACATCCTCGTGTCCCGTAATTCGCGGATTTTCGCAGAAATTCTCGTCCGTTGTATCGCCATGCTATACGCTACGCGTCTGGCTTGTGCGACGGATGCCGGATTCCGGCTTTCGCAGAAATGACGCCAGGGGCAATTCACGAATTGCCCCTGCATACTCTGTGCCTTTCCCCCTTTCCCTTCGGAAGAGGGTTGGGGTAACGGTCTTCTCGCAGCATCGGCATGGAATACTTAAAGAATAAACTTCCCCGGCTTGTAAAAATCCGGATACGCCTGAACAAATTCAATCGTCCGTCTCAGCCCTTCATTCAGCGACACCATCGGTTCCCAGTCCAATAAATTGCGCGCTTTGGTGTTATCGCACACCAACTGGTGCACCTCGCTTTTTTTCGGGCGAATGCGTAACTCCTCGGAGAGAATCTCCTTTTCGCTGCCCACAAGCGTGAGAATCCGCCGAGCCAGCTCTTCAATCGAGATCCCTTTTCCGACCCCCAGGTTGATTGTCTCTCCCTCGACGTTTTCTGCACGGGCCGCAGCGATCAATCCCGAAACGGTATCGGTCACGTAAGTCAAATCCCGCACAGGGGTCAAGAGTCCCAGTTGAATGCTCGGCATATCGGAGAGGGCCTGGCTGATAATGGTCGGCACAACAGCACGGGCCGACTGACGGGGGCCGTATGTGTTGAACGGCCGCACAATCACCGCAGGAAGTTCGAAAGCGCGATGATAGCTTTCCACAACCTTATCCGCCCCGATTTTCGAGGCCGAATACGGCGATTGCGCCTGTAACGGGTGCTGTTCGTTCACCGGTATGAATTGCGCTGTCCCATAGCACTCGCTGGTAGAGACAGTGACTACACGGCTCACCTCTGCATCGCGGGCGGCCTCCAGCACATGCACTGTTCCCAGCACATTCGTCCGGAAGAACGCCTCCGGGGCCATGTACGAATAGGGTATGGCGATCAGCGCGGCCAGGTGGAATACGACATCACTTCCCCGAATTGCGTGGGTTATGAAATGCGGATCGGTGATATCTCCCTGCACAACGATCATGGAATCCAGAATCTCCTCCGGCAGGAACTCCAAATTGCTCCATTCGGGTCTGGAGTCGTAATGCACCAGCGCCGCAACCTGGCCGCACAACGGAACCAGGCTCTCCACCAGGTGCGAGCCGATAAACCCGCCCGCTCCTGTCACAAAAACCTTTGCATTTTCCAGATTCAACATCCGAAATAAACCTCACATGACCATAAGAATTTGCGGTCTTATCCTTCGGTAGCCAGTTCCGCCAGCCTCTGCCTCGCCAATTCCATCGATTCCGGACAGACCGCGGCACGCTCGTAGGCGACATACGCCTCAGCGGACTGGCCCAGAGCCTCCAAAACCTCCCCCAATGACAAAAGGGCCAGACCATCCTGCGGCCGATGACGCAGCAGATTCTCAAAGGCCAGCTTCGCCTCCGCCAGCCGGTTCTGCCCGAGATAAGCTCTCCCCAGATAGAAATATGCCTCGGAATAACGGGGGTTCAGCGAAACCGCTTTCTCCAGATAGGATAATGCCTCTTCCGGTTTCCCGGAGACCAGGCAGGCTTCTCCCAGCCCGGCATAAAAATCCGGGTAGTCACTCCGAATGGACAGGGCCGTCTGATAAACCTCAATCGCTTCCTTTTCTCTTCCCTGGGAAAGGTGAATTTGCCCCAAAAGATGATAAGCGTCCAGCAAGTACGCATCCGCTTTCAGCACGGATTCCATGAGATACCGTGCCAGCTCCAGGTCGCCCTCCCCATAAGCGAACACACCCTCGTTGTATTGATCGAGGATTTCCTCGGACTTGAGGTTGCAGGCCCTGAGAAACTCCCGGTTGGCCGCCTCGATATTGTTTTCCCGACAGAATTGAAGGCCCTTCTCAAAATGCGATGCGCACGTTTCCTGCAGGTCCTCGGGACTGTTCTCGTCGGATGCGCCATAACGGAAGAAGCGAATGGCCTCCGCAAAATACTCCCGCGCCTGCCCTGTATCGCCCAGGCGGGCCATAATGAAAGCCACCTCCAGAAGGCAATCCACATAGAACGGATTCAGTTGCAGGGCCTCGGAGAGCTCGAGAAGCGCAGCCTCGTCATCTTTCAGCATCACCAGGCAGCGTGCCATCGCATAGTGGAAATCCGCATACCGGGGTTTCTGCTCGCACGCCGAGCGGAATTTCGGAAGAGCCTCCCCATAATGGCGGCGGTTATACAGATCGACCCCTTCCAGATAATCCTCCGGAATATTGAAAGAAAACTTGGGCCGCCGGATGGGACGGTGCATCCTGTTTTCGTGCTCCTTCCGAGAAAACCTGCGCACAAATCAATCCGCGCGCTCCGGTATAACGGAAAGAATAGCAGTATTCCCGGTCCGCATATAGGACTTCGGCAGGCATGTCGCAGGGATCCGCAAGCATATTCCCTGATGGACACCGGGTTTTCTTTTCTGCTATTCTTTCCATACTGAAGTCGGGCTGACGGAGGATTGCGGCATCCGATGTGGTCGAGAATACCCCCCCAAGTCTTCATGATCTTTCTTATCGTCATGACCCTTCTGCTCGTATTTACCTTCTGGCTTTCGAATATTGAGGAATTCAAGGAATATGTTCCACCA
>JAKPRU010000577.1 GCA_029557025.1 Candidatus Omnitrophota bacterium
TCCGCCGGTTCTACCGCGACCTGTTCGAAAAGCCGGAGGCGAAGGACGTGAAGCCCCCGCAGCCGGAGTGAATCGCAACACGACGGAAGATGGCCCCTGCGGACAGAGAATTCGAAACAGAGGGCGATGAATGGTCGAATGAAATAAATGGAGTTATCTAAATGCGAAATGCAATCTCAGTGAGTGTCCTGTTACTGATTGCGATATTCATAAATGCCCAGCAAGAGAATTTTCCCAGACTGACCGGCCCCTATCTCGGACAACAGCCGCCAGGGAAAGAGCCTGAATTGTTTGCGCCCGGAATCATATCTCGCGACGACTATTTCGAGCACACCGCCGCAATATTCACCCCGGATGGGAAAGAAGTCTTTTGGACGGCAAAAGCCAACAACCGGAGGGAATTCAAAATCTATTCCATGAAGATGGTGGATGGAGTTTGGTCCCGGCCCGAGGTCGCCCGATTCTGCCAGGAAGACAAGTACTATCAATCACTGCTCATGTCACCTGACGGTAACAGACTCTATTTCCCGGATGGGAGCAATTGGCTGTTTGTCGAAAAGCATAATGGGGGTTGGAGTTCACCGATTCGTGTATCGCCTAAAATCGATTGGGGAACCGATGCAAATATCTGCTCAATCACAAGCAGCGGTTCGGTCTACTTCATCAAACGACCCGAGCACGATGTCTATGTTGCCAAAGCCGCAAAGGGTGATTACGCCCCCGCCGAAAGACTGGATGATCATATCAATTCCAGCGACACCAGAGAGAATTCGGTTTTTGTAGCTCCTGACGAACGCTACATGATCATCGAAGCGACACCGGACGCCGCGACGTGCGAGCTGTATATCAGCTTCAGAACCGATCACGATTCATGGTCCGAACGGATCAAACTCCCCATCAAGTGGGGCCGCCTTCCCTGTGTGTCGCCGGATGGGAAGTATCTGTTTTTTTTCACCCGCGACGGCATCCATTGGGTTTCCACAGAAATCATCGAACAACGGCGACCGAAGAACTAGACAATTGATTGCCGGAGGCGTCGAAATGAAAACCGCGTTTCTTGTCGGCTGTTTGTTGGCAGCGGCGATCACGTCAGCAGCCCAAGGAAGGGTTGTCCCCGAACTCACCGGCCCTAACCTCGGCCAGAAACCGCCTGGCGCAACGCCGGAGGTGTTCGCATTGGGCGTCGTTTCGCGGGACGGCATCCAGATGAAGCTGAC
>JAKPRU010000600.1 GCA_029557025.1 Candidatus Omnitrophota bacterium
CCGCATTCGTTTTTGGAGCGGGCGATCAAGAACCTGCTTTTCAATTTCCTGTTTGTATACACGCCCCGGCTTGAACGCATGGCGTTCCTGATGCGCCTGTATCAGAAAACCGGACTGCGGAAAGTGGTGCAGAAGTCGGGCATTTTGAGCCTGTTCCCCGCTGTTTTCCGGTTTATGGAGGAGTTTACCCCCGATGGCCTGGAACCTCCGCTGCGGCGGGTTGTTGCGGAGGAGATTCCGGCTCAGGGGGAGGAAAAGGCGCGGGTCGGCTTTTTCCTGGGATGTATGATGAGCATCTTTTTCGGCAGGTGCTGCCGAGCCACGATAGACCTTCTCACACGCAGTGGCTGCCGGGTGGTGATCCCTAAAGCGGTTCTCTGCTGCGGCGCGCCGCTGGCCTCCGAGGGATATCGTCACCGTGTGCCGGACTTGGCGCGCTTCAATATCGACCTGTTCGAAAAACAGAGTGTGGACTACATTGTGACCGACTGCGCCGCCTGCGGGTGTTCACTGAAAGAATACGGGGAACTGCTGAAGGACGATCCCCAGTATGCCGAGCGAGCGGAACATTTCAGCGCGAAGGTTCGGGATATTTCCGAGTTTCTCGCTTCATGGCCGCATTACCCGAAACCTGTCGGCGGACAGATGCTGGAGAGAATAACCGGTCGAGGATCGGCCGACGGTCAGAATTTGAACCGGCCGCTGCGGATCACCTATGACCAGCCCTGCCACCTTCAGCACGCGCAGGGAATCTCGAAACAGCCGCATTCGCTTCTCAAGGCCATTCCGGGCGTTGAGTTTGTAGACCTGCCGGAATCCGACTGGTGCTGCGGAAGCGCCGGGGTGTACAACATTACGCATTACGAGACCTCGATGAAAATCCTGGACCGCAAGATGGACAATGTTGAGAAAGTTGCGCCGGATTTGCTGGTGACTGCGAACCCGGGATGCCTCTTGCAATTGCAGTACGGAGTAAAGAAACGGAACTTGGACACGCGGGTGTGCCACATTACGGAACTTCTCTCCACCGCGCAGGGAAACGCTATTCAACAGTAGGCCAGGCATCCCCGCCTGTTGAACGCGACGACTACGCCTGTCAATCTGTCATGACAGGCATAGAGGTTTGTCCTGCCACTTTTCCCGGTAATGAAAAAAAGCCGAAGTCATGTAGATCGACACAGCACCCAACCGGAACTTCCCACCCTGCATTCTCCTGCGCGAATCCTATTGTGTGGGAAAGAAAGTCAAGAAACGAACCCTGCCGACCTCACGGAAAGGAACTTCCGATTACGAATTAGAAATTGAAGAAAAGGACGTGAAAGAAAGATGAAATGAAGAAAAAAAAAAGAAAAGGGGACGGACGTCGGTTGTGGGACGGAGGATTGTGGTATTCTATGTAAGGAAATGTGCGTGAGATGTTATGGGCGGGTCGGCATAGAAGCGCAAGGAGAGGATAATGTCGCGGGAAGCGATTCCCTATTATCCGGCGCTGCTGGATCTTCGGGGCCGTCGGTGCCTCGTGGTCGGCGGCGGCCCGAAAGCCGAGAACCAGGTCACCGGTCTTCTCGGCAGCGGCGCAACGGTAACTGTGGTGGCAGAGGCTCTGACCGAAACGCTGGACGGTATGGCTCAGCTTGCCTCGTTCCGGTGGATCAAAAGGTCCTTTGAAGCGAACGACCTGGAGGGCATGTTCCTGGTGGTCTCCACGGGAGAAACGGGAGATGACGAAAAAGTTTCGGAAGAAGCGCGCAAACGCGGGATTCTCTGCTCGTGCCTGGACTATGTGATTCCGGTGTGTATTCAGCGGGGGCATCTGACTGTGGCGGTGTCCACAGCGGGGACCAGCCGCGCCCTGGAACACCGGATTCAAAGAGAACTCGCCGCCGGGTTCGGTCGGGAATATGCGGAGTTTCTGGAGATCCTGCATCACCTGTCCGCCGAGATTCGTGATACCATTCGTGAGGAGAGTCTGCTGGAACGCCTGGATGCGGAACTGGTAGACTCGCCCATGCTGGCTTTTCTGCGGAACGGAAATAGAGAGGTCGCCGAGCGAATCGCCCGGACCATCCTTCAGGCCGCGAGAGAAATCAGCCTTGCTGAACAGAACAGGGAAACGCGCCAATGAAGCGAGACGAGATCAGAAAACAAGTTTTCAGCGGCAAGCCGGTCACTGTCCGTGAAAGCGGCGGCGGTGCTGTTTCGAAAAAAGTCCGCATCGGGGAGATCATCGAATCCTATTGGGATGACAACGAGAAATGCCTTCTGTTTACCATTCAGATCGACAAAAGCGGGCGAAAGGTAGCGGGCAGGATTCACGCCGGTTTTGACCATGAGACCCAAGCGTACATCCCTGTCGCGGAGTTGAAAAAGAAAGCGAAAGCGCTGATCGGCATGGTGGTGTACGATCAGACGGGGAAAATCGATCCTGCGAAGATTACCTATAAAGATCTTCAGAACATCAAGTTCAAAATCTCGCTGCGGGATATGAATGTGACCGCGGCGGAAAGCGCTTCCCGTCACAGCGTGAACAGCCTGCTGAGTCGGCTGTAAGGGTCAAATTGATGTCGCCGACGGGCTGGAGAACAAGCGCATTCGAGACATACTGAGAATTCACATACATAGTTCAACCAGAGTCACACAAGAGAATATGCGCTTGGGGATTCTTGCCGGAACATTCCCTGGTGTGGAGGGCACACATCCTTACGAATGCAACGGTTTACTCTGTTTTGGCCGATTCCTG
>JAKPRU010000616.1 GCA_029557025.1 Candidatus Omnitrophota bacterium
GTGCGGGGGAGTGCACTTCGCGTCGAGGTATTCCGCAGGGGCGAGCATGGCGTGACGGTAAGAAACTCCGGGATGGAATGAAATGCCGTCTTTCCCCAGGGCATCGTCCACAGCTCGGATGAGTTCAGCGGCCTCCGGCGAAGTGATGTGCCCTGCCGTGAAATCCGCCATGATTCCGTCCCGAATGGTGACCAGGTTACAACGGTATGCTACCCCGTCCCCGATTTCCAGTCCCAAGCTGGCCGCCTCCAGGGGAGCGCGGCCCGTGTAATAGCGTGCCGGTGACAGCCCGAAGATCGACAGTGCCGCCACGTCGCTGCCCGGATCCATCCCTTCCGGAACGGTCTCCGCCCAGCCCAATTCTGACCGGCAAGCCAACTCATTCATGGTCGGATGGTCTGCCCGCGCCAAAGGCGTCCGACCGCCTTCGAATTCTTCGGGCAGGTCGCTCATTCCGTCCGGAACGACAATCACATACTTCACGGGAATACCCCAATGCTAAGATAGGCATACAAAACTATTATTGTACCGATGATCCCAGTCGGATCGAAGGCAGGGGTTTATCGTTGAGAGAAATAAAAAGAACCGAGTAATTCACCTTTTCCGCCTCAATACGGAAACCGATACTCAAACGGGGAATGCACGCGGGATTTCGTTACCTTCGCTAGTCCCTCTGTCAGCAGGTCGATCAATCCCTGGCGTCCCCGTTTCTTCTCGATCACATTGGGTTCGCCCTGGATTCCGGCGAGTTTCGCTGCGAGCTTGATTGCATCATCCAGTGTTCCCAGGTGGTCGACCAGCCCGATTTCTTTTGCCTGGCGACCCGTATAGATTTTCCCATCTGCTACTTGCCGGGCAAATTCCTTCAATAGTCTTTTTTCTACTTCCAAGGGGGGGCGACTGATTTCGGTTGCCTCATTGACCAGAGCCGCCGTTGCCTCCGAAAGCGTGACTGTCGCCGCCACCGGTTCTCCCGCCGGTCTCGGACCGACAAATGCATGTTCCGCTGGAGTCGACTTGCGGTACTCCTCAATCAGGCTCAAAATCTCCTCTGAGTACGGATATTTTAAATCCCCTGTTTCATTGATCTTAGATCGTCTCATCTCGACCGGATCGGAACGCAGCAATTTCAGGAATGAATTCCGCCTTCCTTTCTCGATGACCTCCACAAACTGATCGTACATGTCGTCCACAGTCTCTTGGAGCATCTGACGTTCTTCGGGAGTCAGCACTCGATCAAAATCCCCAATGTCCTTAAACCGTCCCGCTTTGATTGTTTCCGCGCCGATTCCGATTTTCTGCAACAAATCCTGCGCTTGCCATAACTTCATATACACTCCCACACTGCCGGTGAGTGTCCCCTCCGAACTGACAATGGAGTCGGCGCCGCAGGCCGCGTAATAACCTCCGGATGCGGCAATGGACCCGAAAGACGCCACCACGGTCTTGTGATGCTTCTCTCGCAATTCAAGGATCGCGCGGTACAGGTCCTGGGATGGCGCAATCGCTCCCCCCGGACTGTCGATTCGTACAACCACCGCAGAAATAGAAGAGTTCTTTCCGTATTCCTCAATCTGTTCCAACCAGTCTTCCACGTCATACAACGCGCCCTCAATTCGAACCAATGCGATATTCCCGCGACCAAGAAGGGTCGAAACCCTCCCGTTGTGCATGGAAATCAGTATCCCCAGGACCACGGTTGCCATGGCCACCAGAACAACCAGTGTCAGGAACAAACCCAGGAGAATGTTTCGGGATTTCATGGCTTTTTCTGTCGATTCTATGTTTGCCTCGTGTGCTGTTTCGCACTTCACAGGCTAACCGACGATCCGCCGGTGCGCAAGATACCACGGTTTCTCCCTACAGCACTGAACTTGCGTTGTGAGGAACAGTATGATTCTCATCCGAAGAGGATCTTGTTGCCATGATACACTGGCTTCCACGGACCTATTGGGAGATCGCGGTTCTCTCTTTCCTGGTGGCGCTTGTGACCACGCCGGTGTGGATTGTTTTGGCAAAGGTTTTGGGGGCCGTGGACCGGCCGATCGGTCGGAAAGTGCACGAGCGACCGATCCCCTATCTGGGCGGATTGGCTTTTCATGCCTCCTATGCCGCTGTTTTCGTTTATGTGATTCATCGGTGTCCCTTCCTGCTTGAAAGCTCGGCCTGGCTGGAGAAGTGGGTTGTGCTGTTTGTGGGAGGCACGATGATATTGCTGGTGGGGATTTATGATGATCTGTGTGGCATGGCTCCCAAATGGAAACTGCTGGCTCAAGTCCTTGTGGCCTTTTTCCTGGTTGCCTTCGGCTTTCGTTTTGAACTTGTCACGAATCCCTTCGGTGGCGGGCAGGTTTCTCTGGGAGCCGCCGGTTGGATTCTTTCGATTTTCTGGATCGTCGGAATTGCCAATGCGATCAATCTGGTGGATGGCCTGGACGGCCTTGCCGCCGGGGTGGTCTTTTTCGCCGCCTGCGCCAACCTGGCTATCGCCCTTTCCCCCTGGCAGGGATTTGTGAGCCTGATCTCGTTGATTTTAGTCGGAACAACCCTGGGGTTCCTTCCCTATAATTTCCATCCCGCAAAAATATTCATGGGGGATGCGGGAGCGCTCTATCTCGGTTTTTTGCTCGGCGCCGGCGCGATCGAGAACAGTGTAAAAAGTACGACAGTGGTGTCCCTTCTCTTTCCGCTTGTGGCTCTATTACTTCCTATTCTGGACACCGGCCTGGCCGTGATCCGTCGCAGCCGCCGAGGACAGCATCTCTTTGCGCCCGACCGCGAGCATATCCACCATCGTCTTCTTCAACTCGGCTTGTCCCATCGCCACGCCGTGCTGCTGCTGCATGGTTTGTGTTTTCTGCTGGCGGTATCGGCCTATCTGGGGTCGCGGTTGCCCAACCACCTCACCATCCTTTTTCTGATTGTCCTGGGTGGAACGGTGATGTGGGGATTCTGGGTGTTTTCCTATCTGGATCGTAAAATTACACAACTCTCATCATCTCCGGGTTCCGACGGATTATCGGCTGCGGAACACAAAAAGCCATGAGGGCGGTATCGCATCGGTCAGGCATCGAAAAAGACCTTTATCAGGACCTCCTGTGGGAGGAAGATTGTCCCGTGCGACCGGAGGACACATCCAAGCGGGAAGCGCCTCCAAAAGCAAACATCCAATCCAACAACGCGCCTTCCGCCGAGTTGATCGAAGAAGCCGGAAAAAAACTCCTCCGTGTCGCGCGAAAAGTGTGTGCGGGGTACCCTCCCTCGAAACGCGGCCCCTACCGGGTTTCATTTTATGGATACAACTCTCTCAAGAGCACAATCCGCGAACAGCGAGCCGGTGTCTCGATACGAATCTCGCATCTGCTCCTCGATGCGCCGGAAGAAGTTCTTGGCGGCGTTTTACATACTCTCCTTTCCAGGTTCCATGGCTCTCCCATACCGCGCGATCTTTGCAGGGCCTACGACGAGTTTTGCCGAAATCCGGAGGTCGAGGAACGAATGCGTCGTCTTCGGCGCATGGCCGGGAAGAAGATTATTGTCGGCACACGCGGCAAGTCCCGCGATCTGAATGAAGTCTTTGATCGGGTGAATCGCACCTATTTCCAAGGCCGTATCCGGAAACCCATGCTCACCTGGAGTCCGGGCGACAGTCGTCGCACCATGGGATATTACGATGAAGAATTCAATATCGTTGTAATCAGTTCGCGACTCGACAGCAAACGGGTCCCGGTCTTTGTCCTAGACTACATCATGTATCACGAACTCCTGCACATCGCCTGTCCCGCAGACAAAAGCGGTAAACGCCGGCAAATCCATACCAATGAATTCAAACGCCGTGAACGGGATTTCCCTGAATATGAACGCGCCGTGCGATGGATCAGAAAATACTGGAGTTAGGCTCTTTGGTTTCACAGAAAATCGCGCTATCCTATATCCTATAGTCCTCTGTTCCCCCCTTCCCTTCGGGCGAGGGTTGGGGCGAGGGAAGAATAGGCAGATGAAATCACCATTCCTGGCTTGAGACGGTTGAGGGATCAATCACAAATCCGGATATCCGGGGGTACCTTATCATGCCGGGCAATCGTCCGAACCGTCCGCTTTGGTGCGTTGCGCTCTTCCTCTTCAGCATCCATTCGGGTATGGCAGCCGTCCGAGTCCTGACTCCGACCGATTATCTTTCCGTTTACTCTCCCATTGTGTTTGATGCGTGGCAATCACGGGAGCAATACGCGAGCATCCGTTGGGAATTTGATGACACAACCGTTCTGTATGGCCCGATGGCGGAGCATCGCTACACCTTGCCGGGGCATCACCTGGTTCTTGTCGAAACCACCGCCCCGAACGGCAAGAAATTCGCGGAGGTGCTTGAGCTCAATATCGGTGGGATTCCAGCCGGTGTGGACCTCCGGGTTGTGGGAGCCGAGATATTCGATCCTCCTCCAACGGGCGACGCCAATGGAATGATCTCCCCCGGCGAGTGGGCTTCCGTAAGGCTGTACGTTGCCAACTTCGGCACGCAGACCGCAAACCGCGTCACGGGACAACTGATTCTTCCTCCGGAAATGCTCTCCCAACTCCCATCCGATATGCACAATCAAACTATTCATGTGGGCGATATCGGGCCGATGCAAACGGTTCTATCAAACGAGGGCCTGGCTTTTGCGCCTCCCCAGGATATCAAGGCTCCCAATGGAATCTGGTTCTACCTGCTTCTGGAAGACCTCCTCGTCCATCGGTCTCTTCCGGCGTTAAGCATTCCTCTCGATCCGCACGGCATGAAAACCTACGAAGCGCCCTTCGGTATCGAAGGGACGCTGACCCAGGCTCACCCCAAAGCAGTCTTCTATTTCAATGCGCCTCAAACCAGCCAACTGACTATCGGCGTCTCCGATCGCGGCGGTCCCCTGGATCCGTATGCAATTCTGGTGGTCCCCGATGGACGTCGGTACTCCGACGACGACAGCGGCTATGGAGATGATGCTCTGATAGTTGTTCCGAATGCCCCGGAAGGGAAATATCAGCTCGAAATCGGCGGGGCAGGCGGGACCCTGGGTGCTTATGTTATCGCGGTGGATGTCGGGGATTCCGCAGGCGGAGTGGGATACCAGAGCATCGCGTTCGGGCAAACCATTACTGGAACACTGGGTTCCAGCAGCGATCTGCGCACGTTTACGTTCTTTGCCCATGAAGGACAACGCATCGAGATTCTTTTGACGGATGACGGCGGCACGTATGATCCGTTTCTGGTTTTGCAAATGCCGATCACGAAGGAATCCATTCTCGACGATGACAGCGGCCCCGGTGATGATGCCCAGATCATTGTCCCCCAAGCGCCCTCCACGGGGATCTACACCATTCTTGTGATGAGTTCATTCCGCAACCCCACGCAGGGCTTTTTCCGCCTTGTTCTTGCCGAAGCGCAAGCGGAAGAATTTCCGATCTCCCTGGGACAAACCGTCAGCGGTGAGATCTCACGCGCCGGGAATGTGGCTCGGTACTTTTTCACGAATCCTGACTCGCGGTATTTCCGGTTCACCCTGGACGACTACGACCCGAAACTGGGCGGCGACGGAAAACTGGATCCCTATCTCAAATTGTTTGATATCAACGGCAACTTTGTGGCATCGGACGACAACAACGGCATCGGCGATGATGCGATCCTGGTGACCCGGATGACTGGGGGTGTTGCCGAAGTCTCCGGAGGGCCGTTCCAGACAACAGGTCCTTATCGTCTCCACCTGGAGGAAGGCCAAAACATCTTTCCGATTCTTCAACCGGGAATCACGTCCGCCTATGTCTTCAGCAAAGAAACCGAAACCTTTGAGTTCTTCGCTACTGCCGGAAGCTCCATGTACATCTATGTCACAGATCGCTTGGGGTCGCTCGATCCGGCATTTCGCGTGTTTTCTCCCGGAGGATATGCCCTGGTTCATGCGGACAATAGCTTTCCCGCGCCGGAAGATGACGCCCATGCCTTTCTGACCGTTACAGAAACAGGAACCTACAGGCTGGAAATCTACGGCGCAAAAGGGACATTCGGCCCCGCCTGGATTACATTCAATCTGCTCCAGGAGGACTGAAACCGGTCGGACGGTCAAGCAGCGGCGTGATTCTCTCGATATCCTCCGGGGTGCCGATATCTCCCCAGTGCCCGGACAACGGAAATCCGTAGACTTCTTTTCCATCCACCAGCATCTGATGGATCGCCTGTGTGAGTTCGTATTCGCCACGGGGGGAGGGAGTCAGTTTTGCGGTGTATTCAAAAATAATCGGGTCAAAAACAAATATCCCCGCGTTGTTCCAATTCGTTGTGGAGGTTCCTCGGACGGGCTTCTCGATAATTTTCTGCACCCGAAAATCGGCATCGACATACACGGCCGCTCCATGGCAGGGGTCTTCCACGTTTGCCAGGGTCAACAGGGCAGAGCAGGGACGCGCTCGATACGCCTCAATCACGCGTGGATAGTTCTCGATGGAGGTAATAATGTCTCCAAATGACATGAAAAATACCTCGTTTCCAACAAAATCCTTTGTCAGGTGCAACGCGCTGCCGGTTCCGTCAATTTTCGCCTGCCGCACGTATGTCATTTCCATGCCGAACCTCCGACCGTCGCCGAAATGGTCCTCAATCAGGTTGGCAAAATATCCTGTCACAATGATGAACTCACGAATCCCGGTGTCTCGGATGGCGAACAGAATATGTTCGAGAATCCTCCGCTTACCGATTTCGATCATGGGTTTGGGACGATCCACAGTGAGATAGCCCATCCGAGTTCCTTTTCCTGCCGCCAAAACGACTGCTTTCATTCTGGGTCCTGTTCCTCCGGTAACTCGATTTCAATGTTTTCTAAGCGTACCTTGCAGCCGCTTTTCTTCCTACCCACGTTGATGGGCCTTCCTCTCTGTCGCTCCCAAACTTGTGGGAGAGATTCCTCCCCCGAAGCTCGTCGGAGGCCAAGTGCGGGTTGACAAATCCCTCCCTCGAAGAGCGGGGGAGGTCAGGTGGGGGTTGACCGGATCTCGCAAGCCCCCTCAGCGTGACGGCTGTGACCGATCACAATACCGTCATTCAAAAAAATCCCTGAAATTCAAAGGATGTATCTTGACACTGAACAGATGGTCAGTAAAATACGCAATGAACAGAAGTGCACGAACCTTGATATCTGAAGGCCATCCGATTCAGTCAGGGAGAGTGACGTTCCTGAAATTGTTCCGCAAGCTGGAGGCACAAATTCCCGGTACGGAGGAAAACAACCATGGGGCAGGACCTTTCACCCAAACAAGAGCGGATTCTGCGTTATATCGATCAGTTCACGGAGAAGAACGGCTTCCCCCCGACTCTGCGGGAGATTTGCAGGCGGTTCCGTATCTCATCAACCAATGGAGCGCGATACCATTTGCACAAACTCGGCGAGAAAGGGTATCTCAAGATCAGTCGCTACACCTCGCGAGGAGTGACACGACGCGGCAGCGAGTCGCGTTCCGCAACCGCGCAGTTCCGAATGCCCATCCTCGGCCGCGTTCCGGCAGGTCCCACGGATTACGCCGCTCCCGATATCCGGGAAGGAGACGTGATTGTCGATCCGGACTTCTTCGGGCGGCGTTCCGGGGTGGACCTGTTCGGTTTGCGCGTGAAAGGGGACAGTATGATCGAGGCCGGGATTCACAGCGGGGATGTGGTTGTTGTCCATCCGCAGCCGGATGCCCATGATGGCGATGTCGTTGTGGCTCGCATGGAGGACGAGGCCACGGTCAAGACATATCGACGGCGCGGAAATCAGATCGTTCTTGAACCCGCCAACCCGGCCTATCAACCGATAGTCATCAACGCAGACAATCCGGACCGGGAAAATGTTGAAGTTGTCGGAGTGGTTGTCGGTTTGATCCGGGCGTTCTGAGGGGTGGCAGCATTGAGATTCTTTGACAGCCACACCCATCTCAATTCCCCTGTCTTTGAGAAGGATTGCGATACGGTTTGGGAGGAGAGCCGTCAGAGCGGCGTTGAATCAGCGATTGTTGTTGGTTATGACCTGGATAGCAGCGAGCGCGCGATTGAACTCTGCCGTCGGCTGGCGGGGACTTATGCTGCTGTCGGCGTCTCTCCTCATGATTCCGTGACAGCTCCGGCAGATTACCTGGACCGGATTCGTTCTCTTGCGCAGGATTCGGCCGTTGTTGCCGTCGGTGAAATTGGCCTGGAATATCATCACCGCATCGGACGCCATGATATCCAACGGAAACTGTTTCAGGAACAAATCGCCTTGGCGAATGAGTTGGATTTACCCGTCATTATCCACTCACGCGAATGCGAAAACGATCTGGTGGCCATTCTCACAGAACAGAAACCACGCCGGGGAGTGCTTCATTGTTATACCGGGTCCCTGGAGGCCATGGCGATTGCCGTCGAACTGGGTTTGCACATCTCTTTTTCAGGAATAGTCACCTTTTCCAAGGATAAATCTCTCCGGCAATGCGTTGAGAACACACCGGCCGATCGATTATTGATTGAAACGGATTGTCCTTATCTGGCGCCGTCTCCGCATCGGGGCAAGCGCTGTGTGCCGCAATACCTGATTCACACAGCAGAATCGGTAGCCGCAATCCGTCACATCGCATCATGCGTGGTTGCCGATTCGACCTTTCAGAATGCGCTCAACCTCTTTGGAATCCCGATGAGGTGTTTTTAGACCGTTTTTTTCGCCCTTCCCTAATGATTTTTCTTGTTTGCGGAAAAAAAACAGCGTGGGATCGCATTTTTCTGTAGAAATTCATCCTGATTCGGAGTAAGATACCGCGATCTTAAGATCAGATATTGAGGTTCATCATGCTATTGGAGGTTCGAGAGAGATGGCAACCGTGCCGAAAAAAGTCGCCAAACCAATGACGAAGGCCCAGCTGATTGCTCAACTGGCGGAAAAAGTGGGCATCCAGAAAAAGGTGGCTGCCGAGGTCCTGGATGAACTGGCCCAGATCGGGTACAAAGAGGCGAAGAAGGGATTCACCATTCCCGGATTCGGAAAGTTGGTTCTGGTGAAGCGGAAAGCCCGTATGGGGCGGAACCCGCAAACCGGCGAGCCGGTCAAGATTCCGGCGAAGACCGTCGTGAAATTCCGTATTGCCAAGGCTTGCAAAGACGCCGTTCTCGGAGCCAAGAAATAATCGGGAGCACGATTCATCTCTCTTTGCAGTTGGGAATCAGGCATCGTCGGCCCGATGCAAGGATGAGTGAACCGCCACGCCGCAGGCTACGCATTTGGAAACAAATTCTCCTTTGAGAAGGGGACATGGTGATTCGTCACTATTGTCCTCTTTTTCTTTTTCATTGAGCGGACAGGCGAGGTGAATAGCGGGATGAGGGATGTTGCAGAAATGTTGAGGAGATTGCCTTTGAACCGGCGGGATTTCATCTTATGCGCCTGTTTCTCTGTTTGTGTCTTGGCGGGAGTCCTGTTTGCCGGGCCGCTGGCGTTCATCCCGCTTCCGCCCTGGCTTTATCTTCCCTTGTTCCTGCTCTACGCGGTGTCTCTGGATGCCCGAAGGCAGACCTGTCCGGATTCGCCGGGCGTCGCGCTTCTTCCGGCTGTGTATGTTTCTTTTTTCACGTTGCTCTGCCTTTTGAACCAACTGCCCGTCGAACTCTGGGCATATACCATCCCCAACTCCTTTCCCCTCGCTGTCAAAGCAGGTTGGGCGGTTCTGCTCGGCCTGCTGCTGCATCCGGAAGCTGAACGTCGATTCTTTGAGGCGCTTCATCGTGCAGTCCGTTTTCTGGAAACACGGGGCTATTTCGGAAGAAAACTCTGGATCACCATTCCCGCGATTCTTCTATTTCTCTGGCCCGTTCACAGCCTCAATCTTTCCCCGGATGGCTATGACTGGCTCTTGCACAGCGTATATCCGGGTCATTGGGTGAGATACTTACGCGAGCCGCTGGGGGTGATATTTTTTCGCGGTTCTACGCTCCTGGGGACATGGTTGTTCAAATCATCTTCCATGGTCAGTATCGGTGTTCTGAATTACCTCAGCGGTGTCATAGCCGTCTTGTTTCTCTGTTTTTCGCTGCGTCGCCTTCAGGATGAAAAGGAAGAGCGCTTCCTGTGGCTTCTCGCGATTCTTTCCTCGTGCGGTTTTACGCAGCTGTTCCTGGGGAATATCGAGATATATGCTTTGCTTACAGCTTCTTTTACGGTGTTTCTGTGGGTGGCGTTGCGATACATAGTGGTTGGAGGTTCTCCCGCTTGGCCCGGCCTGGCGTTTGCTTTTCTGCTTCTGATGCACCTGTCGGCAACCTGGTGGATTCCAGCATTCTGTGCGCTTCCGTTTGTGCGTGCCTGGAAAACCGGCCGTAATGTTCCTTCCCCGTGGGATTTTCTTGTGCTTGGCCTGTCGGCTTTCTTGCCCGTAGCGATCTTCATCGTGTGGCTGATGTACTACGGTTTTGGCGGCGATCCGGGAGCGATGTGGGATCATTTCTGGGGAGTGGAGGTCATGCGTGTCGGAACCGATGCCGCCATGTTCCGCACCGTCTCCGAGATCTTCTCATGGAAC
>JAKPRU010000632.1 GCA_029557025.1 Candidatus Omnitrophota bacterium
AATGGAAATGAAACCGCATCCGTCTATACGACCCTTGATCGGACGATCGTTCCGTCCACTCCGATCTCATCAACGATCCATCCTTACGACATCTCAAAATTTTCTGAATATGGCTATGGTCAATACCAATACGGGACAGGGCTGGGGTATGATGAACGATTGGACCTCATGTCCTCCGATTATTCGAACGCGAACGTCAACGAGGCCTCCAGTTTGCTGAGGTTCTTCGCCATGACAGATGTACACATCACGGACGAGGAATCACCTGCGGAAGGAGTCTTTTTCGGTGTCAAGGAGAATGGGATCATCTCTGCATATTCCCCTGCGATGTCCTATTCAACGCAAATGCTGAATGCGGCCGTACAGACCGTGAACAAGATCAATGAGAAGGACAGCCTCGATTTCGGCATCTTTTTAGGAGATGCCGGGAACAGCGCGCAGTACAACGAACTCCGATGGTTCATCGACACCCTTGATGGCAATCTAGTAAATCCGGATTCTGGCATCAAGGACGATCCTGTCCCGGGGCCGAACAACGACTATCAGGACGAATTCCAAGCAACAGGACTTGACAGCTCCATTCCCTGGTACGCTGCCCTCGGCAACCACGATCATTTCTGGATGGGAACGAACCCTCCGACGGATTACATAAGGGATTCGTACACCGGTTCTGATATCCTCCAGGTCGGAAACATCTTCGCGCCGGGGGGCCTGTACCGCACGGATTTCTATGTGGGGACCATCGACGGCTCCACCCCCGACGGCACTCCGATAGGGTATGGACCGGTCAACGCCACATCCCCGATCACAGTGCCCGCGGATCAAAACAGGCGATTCATCTCCGTAGAGGAATTCATGAAAGAGTTCTCCAACTCGACCTCATCGCCCTATGGGCATGGGTTCAGCGGTGTCGAACCGGGATTCGCTTGTTATACCTTCGATCCGAATCCGGACGTACCTATACGGGTTATCGTCCTTGATGACACACAATCGGCGGATGATCTTGATATCCATGGTTACGGACATGGCACTCTAGATCAGAGACGCTATGACTGGCTCGTCAGCGAACTCGACAAGGGCCAGGCAGAGGGCAAGCTGATGATCGTTGCAGCGCACATACCCATCGGTGTCGAAATGTCCGGTGCGCTCGGGGCCTTCATGGGCTGGAGCACCCAGGCCGCGGTCACAGAAGAGGAGCTTATCGCCAAACTTCACACCTACCCTAATCTGCTTATGTGGGCCTCCGGACACCGCCATTTTAACACAGTTACGCCGCAATATTCTCCCGATCCAGAGCATCCTGAGCTTGGGTTCTGGGTCGTCGAATCTCCGTCTCTTCGGGAATTCCCGCAACAGTTCCGCACCTTTGAGCTGGTCCTCAACAGCGACGATACGATCTCGATTTTCGTCACCGATGTCGACCCGATAGTTGAAGACAATATGCTTGCGGAGAGGTCTCGCTCATATGCCATTGCAGCTAACCAGATCTTCAAA
>JAKPRU010000683.1 GCA_029557025.1 Candidatus Omnitrophota bacterium
AAAAAGACTGAAGTTACGATCAAGCAAGGAAATCGGATCAAGTAGTTCAATAAGGATATAGTAAGGTTTCAAAATCAAACAAAGTAGGTTTGGAACATCCTTCTTAACCTCCATCCAGAAGATTTTTGACGACCCCCTCAAACAAGAAAACTTTTCACTTCTCCGACCAGCAATCGACTGTATGAATACATGGGGAGAACCTTCAGACGAGGTCATTGATTCCCGCTGGACAGTATTCTATTCTGGGTGAATATCTAGTTGATGACCGTCGGCCGGACCGCCATTCCGTGTTCCCGCCGCGGTGCTGTTGCCTGTCTCGCTGGTTCCAAATCGTTGTTCCTATCCAATCCACAATGACCTGCAGCGATCAGGCCAACACCTCCGTTCCGGAAAGCCTCTAGAATGCCCGCCATCACGTTATTTCCCGGCGGGCCGATACAAACCATGGCACAATTGGCCGCCACTACAATGCCGCCCAGATGCCGCCAGACTGGTATCGGAATGATTACAGAACGCTGTCGGGATGGTGTCGGATTGTGGCCGGAATGATGACCCAGCATCCATATACACGGACTCTTCGGCGTTTGGGCGTTTCCTCCTATCGCTGGGTGGACAAGGGGTAGGGACATGGATATCGGCGAGATGTCGGTGGAGATGTCGGCGATGATGATGGTAAAAGAAAGATGGCGATGCGGACGATGCTGCTGATGCCGGCGCAAAGGAGGAAGGGAACGCCGGCGAGGACGACGATATCGGCAGAGACAACAACCGGCGGGATGCTAGGCCTAGATGCCGGATCCGAAATCCATCTCCCCCGACCAGCCCCGAGAAGACGGCGCCTTGGGGGGAAACGGTGGATTGGGCGGAAGAAATAAATCATCAAAGATTTATATTGCTAGATATATACGGAGATCCAACCGCAGAGCCAATCCTTCCTCCCTGCCGTGATTTGGTCGCACCCCCGCGGCGACCAGCCTGGATTTGCCAATGCCATCATCCGCCCCACCTGACCAGCCGCAG
>JAKPRU010000695.1 GCA_029557025.1 Candidatus Omnitrophota bacterium
GTTTAAGCAGCGACGTGGAAAATCACCTGTGAAACGAACTATCCTCAAGAAGATTCTTGTTATTAACGTGTTCCTGTCATTGGGCATCGCGCTCCTTGTCCTCGGGTACCTGTTATCAATGCCTGTGGAGCAGGCGACTCCCGACACAACGGCCCGGCAAAAGCGACCGAATATCGTTCTAATCGTGATGGACGCATTCAGGCAGGACCGATTGGGTGCACAACGCAACGGAATCCCACTTACTCCTTATTTGGACGCGCAGCGGTCGAAGGCCGCGGTTTTCTCTAATGCCGTTACCACGTGTACGTGGACCCGGCCGGCCATGGCTTCCCTCTTTACGTCCTTGTACCTGGATGCGCACCAGGTGATATTCAACGAGCCGGTGCCGGGTGAATCCGGACTTTCAGACGCGCTTGCTCCTTCCTTGCCAATTATTTCATCAGTGTTGAAAGCCGCCGGGTATCACACTGTGGGGATTCAGGCCAACGGCAACCTGTTTCCGGAATTTGGGTTTAACCGCGGCTTTGATGTTTACAGGACGGCCCTCGATGCGAAGGGAACGCTTCTTACGGATTGGGCGATGGAGGAACTGAACGGCTCGCCGGAACCATTCTTTTTTTACGTGCATTATATGGATCCCCATTTGCCTTACGAACCGCCTCAGCAATACCGGGACATGGTCGGGTATACGGCTGAGGGACTTTCCCCAAGCGAGCGCGACATCGTGGAAAATTTCCGCGAGTACTACATGGAACACTGCAAGGCCGTCACGGGGCAGACGATGGGTTCATCTTTCGCCCCATTGTCGGCACAGGGAATGGAAGCCGTCAAGACATTGTACGATGCGGAAATCAGATACACCGATGATGAGGTCCACCGTCTTGTAGATGCCTTTCGGCAGAAGGCGCCAGATACCATATTCATCATCCTTGCCGATCACGGGGAACACTTCTGGGATCATGGTCTGCTGGGCCACGGCCTGAGCCTGTACGACTGCGAGGCCCGTATTCCGCTGATTGTGTTCGGGGGGCCGGTGACGACAGGCCATTTTGAGC
>JAKPRU010000402.1 GCA_029557025.1 Candidatus Omnitrophota bacterium
GAGCCGGAACTCCCCGTCATTCTCGCAACCGCCCATGCCAATGTGGAAAAAGCCGTCAAGGCGATGAAAGTAGGAGCCTACGACTTCATCGTCAAACCGGTCGATTTCACACGCCTGGAGATCACGCTGAAAAATGCCATCGGCCACTACCATCTGACTCGCAAAGTGCAGGACCTCGAATCGAAACTCTCCGGCAGAAAACGATTCGGCGAGATCATCGGCGGCAGCAAGCAGATGCAGTTGATTTATTCGGTGATCGAAAACGTGGCGGCCAGCGACGCGTCCGTGATGATTACCGGCGAAAGCGGGACCGGAAAGGAACTCGTGGCGCGCGCCATTCATCGACTTTCGCCTCGCGGACAGCGGGAAATGGTCGATATGAACTGTGCCGCCATTCCGGAGGCTCTGATGGAAAGCGAACTGTTCGGCTATGAGAAAGGAGCCTTCACCGGCGCAGTCCAACGGTATATCGGTTGCTGCGAACGCTCCGATCAGTCCACTCTGTTCCTGGATGAAATCTGCGAAATGCCGTTCCGGATTCAGGCAAAATTACTTCGATTCACACAGGAGCGGAATTTCTTCCGGTTGGCGGGACGCGAAAGGATTCAAGTGGATTGCCGAATCATTTCGGCTACAAATAAAGACCCGTGGAAAGAGGTCCAGGAGAATCGTTTCCGCGAAGATCTCTACTACCGTATCAATGTCGTCCCCATTCATGTACCTCCTTTACGGGAACGAAGGGACGATATTCCCATGCTGGCACACCACTTTCTCCACAAGCATTCTTCACAAAATCGAAAATCTTTCGATTCCATCTCGGAGGATGTTATTCGGATATTCTTTCAATACGATTGGCCGGGAAACGTGCGCGAACTGGAGAATGCGGTAGCACAAGCCGTAGTGCTTCACAACGGCAAAACAATTACCCTGGATATGATCCCGCCGCACATCCGCAATCCCGAGTCCGGCGAGAAGCGGGGCGCGGAATCTCTACCGGAAGGAGAACAGAATCGCTCCGTTCAATTTATTCCCGCTCAGTCGTCTGATTCACCGGCAGCTGACTCGGCCGCGGTGAAACCGATGTGGCAACGGGAAAAGGATGCCATTCAGGAAGCGCTCCGGTATTTCCACGGGAATATCGCCGAGACCTGCGAACGCCTGGAGTTGAGCCGTGCCACACTGTATCGGAAACTGAAAAAATACGGAATCGCCCGCAGGCATCCGGTCAACTGGGATTGATTCTCCATCCGATCGGCCACCCTCTGCTAGCTCATGCCGGCGGCGCCCCGAGAGTGGCTTTCCCGCCGCGTTTTATGCCGATGAGGATAAGGTCCATATACTCATAAGACAGGCCTTATTATTCACGATGATTCTCGTTTTCGGAAATAAGGGCCTGTTCAAGTTGCACGACAAGGGCCGGCAGGTCGCATTCCAACGTATCCCATAATACTCTCAGGTCAACTCTATCATAACCATGGATAAGTCGGTTCCGCATTCCGGCTATTTTCGCGCCAAGGAATATTCGACCAACGACTTCGTGTAGTTTCGCTAATTTTTGTTGATGCTTCGCCGACGATTTCAATCAGGCGAACGAGCGCCAGTTGCAGTATGCGGTTATGGTTCAAGTCGTCTCGTTGGTAACCAGCCATCACAGAGATAGCCTCCCGCGCATGGTCCAACATGTGCTGCATTCGCGCTCGGTCATCATCAACGGACATATTGCGCCTCCGCCTCGATCAGAACCTGGTCACGAAAGTAAGGGCTGAGGAAATCCGGCGTGTTGAGATCAACTTTCCTTCCAAGCATCTCGGACAGTTCCAGTTCCATACCGGCCAGGCGAATTAATCCGATTCTTGCATCGGGATCGAATTCTACCAGGACATCAACATCGCTCTCCGGCCCAAAATCGTCTCGAAGAACGGAACCGAAGAATGATAGTTTTCGAATATGGTGTTTTCTGCAGAAGGAGGCAATCTCCTCTTTGTTCGCAGCCATACGCCGATTCGGCATTTCGATATTTCCTTTCACTGTTCCAGGCTATCCCGCCGCTCGGTACGGATGAAAGTCCTTAACTCCCACGCCGTTCTTGAGGTTGGAAATCGCCGCGAAATGGTCTGGAATCGTCCGCACATTTCGGTGGAATTCTTTGCCGAGCTTTCTCATAGATCCGGTGAGAAAGAGACTTTTCAGACCTTTGTGTCGGCAATTCTTGATCCCCATCAATAGCCTCACATGAGGTTTCTATACGATATCTCCGGTCCGACATCCGAACAAGTAAAGAAAACAAGCCTACTCCATCAAATCCTCCACATCAATTTCGGCTATTCGGGGGAAAAGTATATCGCAGAGAGGCAGAAGTTGTTCGAGCGGGAAAGTGTGCGCCACAGCCACAACGCGCATACCGGCA
>JAKPRU010000719.1 GCA_029557025.1 Candidatus Omnitrophota bacterium
AACCCTTCCTCTTTCGGACCCGCATATAAACGCCGTTGGCAGCGAGGAAAAAGGTCACGCTTCTGAAACGATTAACGGCATCCCCGTTCCCCAGACAAAAGCCTCCGTGGATCATCGAGGCTATCCATTTCCCTCTCAGGGCAGAATGAGGAGGTTTCCATGAACCCAAAGAAGGACACGCAAAAGTCCACCAAGAGATCCACCGAGATCACCCAGAAATACCAGGGATTTACGGATGAGGAACGAGCCGCGATGAAGGCGCGCGCCCAGGAGTTGAAGGCGGAGACGAGCGGGGACAAGACGAACGGGGAAAGCGCCGTGCTCGCGAAGATCGCCGAGATGCCAGAACCGGAACGCACCATGGGCTTGCGGCTCCACGCCATCATTCAGGCCAGCGCGCCAGCCCTCTCGCCGAGACTCTGGTACGGGATGCCCGCGTATGCCAAGGACGGCAAGGTCGTCTGCTTCTTCCAAAGCGCGCAGAAATTCAAATCGAGGTACGCGACACTCGGCTTCAGCGACGAGGCAAAACTCGACGAAGGCGCCATGTGGCCGACCTCCTTCGCGCTGAAGGAGTTGACTGCCGCCGAAGAGGCAAGGATCAGCGTGCTCGTGAAGAAAGCAGTGAGCTGAGAACTGAGCTTGCAATCAGACCCGCCCCTAAGTTCTGATGTAACAATTCACTCTTCTGAAGTGCGGACGGGCGGGAAAGGCGGCAGGTGCCCGGTGCGGACGAACTCCCGCAGAGCGGCCACAAGAGTCGCGATGGGATTGTAGCCGCGCCGTTTCAGGGTGCGGAATATACTAACACCCCTTGGGTCAACGCGCCCTCGCCGCTGCGGTTGCCTTACATGATCTTGCCGATCAGCACCGCGAAGCAGACCTCGCGCTCCCCGTGATTGTTGGTCGCGGGAAGCTCCGGATGTCTCAGAAACATGAAAATTTCATCCCGGTACTTTTCCAGCCGCACGGCCCGGCGCGCATCCGCGTCCGTGTATCGCGCCAACGCCAAATCCACCAAGCGTCCGTATAGCCGCTCGATGCGTGAACTGCGCCTGCGGCGCGGCAAAAGACATAGTGCAAAAAATCAAAAGCAAAGGGTAAAAAAATAGGGCAAAGGGCTATTTAGTCCTGGACAAACAGAAACCCATGTTGACGGACCCGTAGTCCGGGTAGTAGCTGCTATGAATCGCTGAACGGCAGAACTAGCCGTTGTAGAGTCAGCCGCCACCCCGACCCACCCGGTCTGTGCCAGAAACTGGACCTGTAGGATCTATCTGGAGGCTTGAAGGATAAGTGCCAAACCAATCCTGGCACCACTCCCATACGTTCACGCTCATGTCATACAGTCCCCAGGCGTTGGGAAACTGCAATCCCACTTAGTGCGTCTGAGAACTTGAGCTGTTGTCATACCATGCGTATTGCCCGATCTGGCTGTAACCGGGATCATCCCCCCAATAAAACCGGGTGGTTATTCCCGCCCGGCAGGCGTATTCCCATTCCGCCTCCGTGGGGAGCCGGAAGGTCCCCAAACCCAATGGGTTCAACGCCTGGAGGAAGGCTTGGCAATCATTCCCGGAGACTGTCTCCACCGGTAAATAAGGTGCCCTCCATTGTCTAGACAAAAAAACAGGAAAATTAAGGTGGAACCGGGCCTGCGTGAATTGGGAAGTTTCGAACCTCGTCCCCGGGGGGTCGGCGGGGGGCAACGGAAGGAGGGCGTAACCCGGCTGCAGTTGGACCCCGTCGCTTGAATCCTTTTCTAAGAGGATGTCATCATATTCCTGGCCTTATCCGTATATAGAGATAAAACGATGATTCCGCTAGAACAAATCCCAGATGACGCCCTCATTGAGGCGGCTCTACGAGGGGAGGGGAGCGCGGCGGCTCGCTTGTACCACCGCTATGTCGATCGCGTGCATCGCATCTGCTACAGGATTGTGCTGAATCCCTCGGAGGTGAAGGATTGTGTCCAGGAAGTTTGGTTAAAGGTTTTCCAGCACTTGGACCGGTTTCAACCGGGAAAACCGTTCGGCCCCTGGTTGAATTCCATCACGGTCCACACCGCCATCGATTTTTACCGGAAATCCTCCGGGAGCCAAAGTCACGCCGTCTCGCTGCAGGATCCCAACGGCGCGCCGATGGCGGAGGACTCCCCCAATGGAGCGCAATGGTTAGAAGAAAGCCATAATCTGGACGCGGTTCTGCAGGCGTTACAGGAGATCAGCCTCACGCAACGCACGGTATTCATTCTCCGTTTTTTTGAGGATTTGCCTCCCGCGGAAATCGCGCAAATGCTCCATTGTAGCGTGAACACAATACGGACCCATATTCGACGTTCGCTGTTGGCCTTGCGCCAAATACTGGCGGATAAAATATTGCGATAGAGGTTGGTGGAAAATGACACAATCCCGGCTGCCGTTCGATGAATTCAAGAATCTGTTTCAAGAGGAATATCCATCGGAGGAGAGATTGAAATGGGAATACGATCAGTACCAGCCGCTGATCGAAGAACTCAGTCATTCCCCCGTTCCTCCCTTGCCGCCTCGGGAAAAGGCAGCGATTTTCGATGCCACGTGGAACAAAGTTTCAGAACGGCGGACTTGGATGCCGCTGCCGGCGGGTTGGTTTAACCAACCCGCAATCACCTTCGCATTGGGGCTTGTCTTTGGATGCATCTTGACGGCCGGTTTTCTGAACGGGTGGTTCCATTTCGCGCAATCGGTTTCGGCCCATCCAGTTTTAACCATTGAACAATCCGGCCATACGCAGATCGTGAAGGGGAAACTCATCGATCAGTTTTATTCCATCGTAGAAAATCCCAAAATTGTCGTGGAAAAAAAGGAAAAAGCGAGTCCTCCCCAGCGCGTCCTGTATGGAACATTGGATCACGGCCAAATATATGTCGTGTATAACCTGTAACGAAAGGAGTCATGACCATGCACGCTCGAATGATGCTTGTTTTGGGGACCCTGCTTTCTGTTTTTAATTTATATTCCTGGCCCCAGGGGATCAGTTCGCAAAATGTCCGGCCGCTGGCGTCTCCGGGCCCGGAAGAGGAAATGGAAATCCGAATCATCGCGGTGCAATACTATCCGGTGGAAGATTTGGAGTCGATTATCCGGGATCTTTTCGGCATAGAAGATATTCATCTGGATCAGTTTTCGAACCGGCTGATTCTCCAGGCCCCCGTGGAGCAAATGGAGAAAATCCTGGCATTGATTTCGGAATTGGATGTTGCCGTATCCCAGCCGGCGGAAGAGGGATCCCTGGTGTTTCGCGTGTATTTGTTTGAAATTCCCTCCGCCGGTCAAGCATGGAAAAATTTTTCCGCCGTTGTGAAAACTCCGCAGATAAATTTCACCCTGGAGGTGTTGAAGAATCTTAAGGATTCAAGTGTGCAAATATCCGATATCCTTACCTTGGAGAATGATTACAACCCCCAAAGGGCGATGTCGAGGCTGGAATCCTTGAGTTCGAGAGTAGAATCCCTCTCGTCGTCTGTGGATCTTGAAAAGCCGTCCCAGGACCGCGGCAAGCAGCCGGGACCGCGCCGGGAAATACTCATTCAAGGACGGGCTGAATCGAACGAGGCCCTGATGGCGCTGCTGGAAAAAATCCCTGAATCGCAAATGCTCGATTTGCAATGGGACGATGCGGAGAACTTTATTCAAAACATGGAAACGGCACAATTGTCGCGTTTGCCGGAATCACTGCAGGCGCATTTGCGTAATTTTCTCGGAAATAACATCCAGACCATGGGCTATTGGTTCGGCACCGCGTCGGATTCCGGTGAAATCGAATCGCCCCTGGGGCCGTTCCATTTGAAAATGCGTTTGTCAACCGAACATGGCATTCGGAAAGAAGTGAGCCTGGACGTGGAAGTCGAACAATCTGCGCCCCCGTTCGGGCGGGAGACGGAAAGCGTTAGCAACCGCACTATCTTATCCAACCGGATCACGGCTAAAATCGGCCATCCCATCATAATTTGTTACAACCGCAACTCGTACGGCGTCCGGAAACTGGGTGCCTTGGTGATCCTTCCCGAAACCGGAAAAATGCCTGTGGATCCCTCTGATTCCACCACGACACCTTGAATGATTTCGATGAGGGCGGATCTGGTTTTGATATAAGTGCCCGCAGGGGCCGGAGGAACCTGCCCTACTTGTCCTACGGCAAAAAAGAAAATGGCAACTATACATCCTATCCAGGGAGTAGCATCATGAATTCACGACCATCCATGTTCGCCGGTTTGATCCTATTCGTTTTTTTCATGGGATCCGAATTTCTGAATTCCATTCCGGTTGAATGTCAATCCGTGAGCCGGTTCATCGTTCCGGCCCATCCGCCCCGCGCCAATTATGTCATCGATGTTTCCCTGAACTTCACGGCGAACCGGCTGGAGGGCGTCGAAACCATCCGGGTAGTCAATTCCACCTCGTTCCCCCTCCACCGGCTCATGATTGATTGGCCGTACCGATCCACCGGCCAAATGCAGGTTCTGGCCGGAAAAGACCCCGTGCGCGTGGTGGCGGATGGCACAAATGGTTTATCAAGCACCCAAACCTTGATTGAACTGCCGGCGCCGCCCGGTCCGGGAGAGGCGGTAACGCTGACAATCCCGTTCGGGTTTCCGCTCCGGTTGGGCGGGATCACCATACTGGATAATTGGCATCCACGGCTCTGGTGGGAACAAAACACCGCGGATGACTACGAAGTCAGCATACAACCGCCAAAAGATTATCTATTGGCAACCAGCGGTTTATATGATGAAGCCAAAGGTGTTTATTCCGCTCCGGCCTGCCGGAATTTCGGTCTGGTTTTCATGAAAAACCTGGAGCGGATGGAAGGCCGCTCTGGGGATACAAGCATTTACACCTACTATGAACAAGAAGCCAAGAAATGCGCGGAACTCCTAAACCAAACGGCTATCGAGGTCATCGGGTTCTACCGGAATTGGCTGGGCTTCTATCCGCACAAAATACTGCACATCATTCCCGGAGGGCTTCCGCATCCGGCCGGGGGGTATCCGGCCGCCACGGCCATCGTGGGCATCCACGGGCAGAGGCAAATGGACCGTGCCCCCCAATCCCACTGGCAGTTCATCACCGCGCATGAAATAGGCCACCAATATTGGATGGAGCATGTGCTGGAAGCTCCGGATGCCTTTTGGCTGATGATCGGCCTGGGAGTCTATGCCGACCGCGCCTTCATGCAGGCCAAGGGATACGGGATCCAGCATGAACGCGACATGATGCAACGGTACATCCAGGGAGTCCGGGATCACTTGGACAGCCGGATGAACCGCCTTCCGGAGGAGATGGAAGATGTATCCTTCGATTACAACAATATCGTCACCCATGGCAAGGGATTCAGCGTCATCAGCGCCCTGGCTTGCTTGATGGGCAAAGAGAAATTCGAATCCGCCTACAAACGATGCTTGAACGAATACAAGGGATCTATTCTCGATCCAGTACACTTTCAACTGGCATGCGAGGAGGCAAGCGGAGAAAATCTGGACTGGTACTTCGACCAATGGATCAAAACCAGCCGCTTTCTTTCCTATGAAATCGCCTCGCGGGAATCCAAATCAAGCAATCAAAACACCATCACCACCGTGAAAGTACGGAAATCAGGGA
>JAKPRU010000722.1 GCA_029557025.1 Candidatus Omnitrophota bacterium
CTTGACGGCCGGGCAAACCCTGGCGTTTGTTAACACGGCTGTCAACAACCGGCGTCTCCTTATGAACAAAGGGGTCAAGTGGGATCTTCACGACTGCACGATTACCGGGTTTGTTCAGATCGACATGAACTCCGGGGACCAGTCAGGGAACTGGATCAATGTCAAGTGGATTCGCACCAATGAACCTTCCAATGCCCAATTTACTCCCTTCCGTCTGCGAACTAATGATGAGACTTGGGATGATACAGATCCTTTAATATGGAAAGGCGGGGTCGTTGATACCGGAGGCGCCATCAACACTTTTATCCCCGATCCGGCCTCAAGCACCTACTCCGAGGAACCGGGATTCCGCCGACTGGACATCTCGGATGCAGAGATTGTTTCCAGATATTCGAATGTAAGTGTGGTTAACTACTATCAGAGTTTGGGAACTACCAACCCGCAGAATATCCGATTCAATTTCACCAATTGCATTTTTACCTTTATGAATTTCGACACGAACACAGGCATGTATTTCCAGATGCAGATGCAGGCCAGCCCGGCTATCTTCAACTTTGTCAATGTTGCCTGGCGCCGCGATGGGCAGGGAGTTCCGGCGAGCCAGTTTGTTTTTGATGAGATCGCCGAGAATACAGGATTGGGGATGATCCAGCTCCGTGCGGTAAATGATCAGAGCAGCCAGGCGCTGGTGTATCGATATCTTGATGTGCAAACCGTGGCCCGTGACGGAACTAGCCCGGTGAACGATATCGAGGTCAACGCCACGGCGAAATTGGCCAACCCGGTTGATGATTTCCTGTTTCTGCCGGTTGAAATACAGAATGTTCCCGCACGAACCGGTCAGGTTGCAGAATTGGGAGCGGGACATACCCCGTTGCCGCCCAACTCCATCCTAGTGGTCGATACCGCTTTTGAGCCGGATGGGACTTCGACAGGGTATCATGCAAAGATACTGGCTGATGTCACGGCCCCGTATGGCGGCGAGGCGTCGGATCTCAATCCGAATCAGACTTGGTTCCGCGCCATGCCGCTCGTCCCTGGAGGACCCGATTCGGTGAAATTAACGCTGGATGTCAATCCCCCGGTCCGAGTAGATGAGTGGAATCTTCATTAAGATAAGAACAGGTGCAAAGAGAATGAGAATCCCCCGAATGTCCTCTGCATTTACCCTAATCGAGCTGC
>JAKPRU010000725.1 GCA_029557025.1 Candidatus Omnitrophota bacterium
CGACCCGTTGCCGACTCTTCAGTATTCCCAGTGCGGTAAGACGGCTGACGGCCTCACGAACAATCGTCCGCGAGACCCAGTATCGTTTTGCAGCCTGTTCCAGGGTCATAAATCGCTCCCCTTCTTCCAGCCCTGAGGCCACTATCTGCGTACACATCTCGTCCGCAATTCGTTTTGCCAAAGTCTCTTTACTTAAACGCTCTCGTGTCATCGGATTCTCTCCTGACCTGAATCATCATACGATTCATATCATAATACATATAGAATCTCTTGACAAGCCTTCCATAGTTCGATTAAGGTGACATTTATTCATCATTTTAATGTCGCCATTTTTCGCAGTATAATTTGCTCACAATTCCATCTATCCGACGAAGTGAGGAGCATAAAATGCAAAAAAACTGGTTCATGTTGTCACTCCTGTTTACCGCTGTTGAATTCGTTTGGGCAGAACCGTTCTATCAGGAACAACTGATCTTTCCTTTGCAGGAGAAACACGTTCATTCCAGCTGTATCGTGGAGTGTCCGAACGGAGACCTGCTGGTTTGCTGGTTCCACGGGTCCGGCGAGCGGCAGGCATCGGATGTGCTGGTTCAGGGTTCCTGGCTGAAAAAGGGCAAGCAGGAATGGAGTCCGGTTTTCCTGATGGCCGATACGCCGGAGTTTCCCGACTGCAACCCGGTCCTGTTTATCGACTCGAATAAGGATTTATGGCTGTTCTGGATTGCTGTGCTTGCGGAACGATGGGAGGACTCTATGTTGAGATACCGCAAAGCCTCCGACTACCAGGGCGATGGCGCACCGAATTGGTCCTGGCAGGATGATATCATTCTGAAGCCGGGTGAGGAGTTTGTGGAATCGCTTGCCCGTGGGTACGAGAAGATCGCGGCGGACAATCCCGGGTTCGGCACGGATTTCGGCGGGCTTGCGACATGCCCCATGGAGAGTCTGCTGGAAGCCGCGCGAAACATGAGTAACCGCCAGCGGGGATGGATGACACGGACCCACGCGCTGGTACTCCCCAGCGGGCGGATTCTGTTGCCGCTGTACTCCGATGGATTCTATGTCGGTCTGATGGCGATCTCCGATAACCAGGGCAAAACCTGGCGTGCGAGTTCGCCGATTGTGGGAGCGTGCCTGAACCAGCCGAGTGTTGTCCGTAAGCAGGATGGCACGCTCGTGGCCTACATGCGGGCCGAGGGCGACTATAAGAAACGTATCATGCGTAGCGACTCCACCGATGACGGCGAAACCTGGTCACCCGCAATCGCCACGGATATGCCGAATCCCAATGCCAGCATCGAGGCAGTCGCCTTGCAGGATGGCCGCTGGGTTATGGCCTATAACGACTGCGAGAACGAACGAGATACACTCGCCTTGGCAATGTCTGACGATGAGGGAGAAAACTGGAAATGGATGCGGCATCTCGAACGCACCACCGGCGGCGCATTCCATTATCCCTCTATCATTCAGACCCGCGACGGCCGGATTCACGTGACCTATACTTATCACCCGGGGCCGAACGCAGGCAGGTCGATCGAACACGTGACCCTGGATGCGGAGTGGATTATCAAGGGTGACTGACGATCGGTTCGGAATGCCCCCGAGGCGGGCAGGCCGAACATACAAATCTCCGTAAATCCAAACGAGTGTCAGAAAGCTATGGAACTTGTGCGAGTGTCCCGTCCCGGAAATATGTTCACAAAGTCTCTCGATTTTATCAAGGATGCAATTGGCCGTCG
Source organism: Candidatus Omnitrophota bacterium (assembly GCA_029557025.1). Taxonomy (GTDB): domain Bacteria; phylum Hinthialibacterota; class Hinthialibacteria; order Hinthialibacterales; family JAKPRU01; genus JAKPRU01. Next base: position 1,740 of record JAKPRU010000725.1, read on the forward strand.
CGGTCCACGTGAACGGATAACTTTTTGAATTGCCGGTCTGCACAGAATGATCGATTTTCTCGACGAGCGGGTTCACGCTCCGACACTCAACGGCAAGAGAGGCTGCGTCCTCTCCAAGGCTTGGATTTGGCTCTTCTCGTCTACGCATAACATCAGGGCGTTGTCCGGAGGATTCAGGTACAGTCCCACAATGTCGCGAACCTTTTCGACAAATAACGGATCAGTGGACAAGTTGAAACAATTGATTCGGTGCGGATGCTTATTCCTATCGCACAGCATCATTCGTGCCGCAATGCGACAATCGGGTCGAGGTTGGATGCGCGGACAGCGGGATAGAGGCCGAAAATAATCCCGACCCCCATGCTGATCCCCAGAGAGAGAACCAGGCTGTACGCATTCACAACGGTCGGCATCCCCGCGAGGAAAGTAATCATCCAGGGGATCAACAATCCGATGCCGATTCCGATCAGGCCGCCGGTAGTCGAAAGAACAACGGTTTCAATCAGGAATTGAAGAACAATCTGTCTTTTTTTTGCTCCAATGGCGCGTCGAATGCCGATTTCCCGGGTACGCTCGGTAACGGAGGCCAGCATGATGTTCATAATGCCGATTCCGCCGACCAGCAGGCTGATCCCGGCAATGGATCCCAGGACAATGTTAAAGGTCCGTTTGGTGGCCTCGGCCTGGCGAAGCAGGGTTAACGGAACGCTGACCCGGTAGTCTTCTTTTTTATGGAAGCGTTTCAGCATGGCCAGGATACCCGCCGCGGTCGGTTCGACCTGATCGATGGACTTCACTTCTACAATGATTTGGTGCAGTTCCACCTTTTCCCGCGTTTCGGAACCGGCGACATTCTTCACAAAGTAATCTCCGAATCGCTCACGCGCCACATTGATCGGAATATAGGCGTCGATTTCCTGGTCCGGCGTCTGGATATCTCCCCCGATGCTGCCGGCATTTTGCACGATTCCGATCACCTCGAAATACTCACTTCCAAGGCGCAGGGTCTGACCGATGGTGTTCTCTCCGGCAAGCAGTGTTCTCACCCCATGTTCCGTTAACACGACTACATTACCGTGAGCCTCGAAATCACGTGGAAGAAGCACACGCCCGCTTATAATGGGACGCTGGACCAAGTCGAACCATTTCGGAGTTGTTCCCACCACGCGCAATTCCATGGATCGTTCACCCAATCGGGCCTGTTTACGAATCTCTTTAACCGGGACGGTATTCTTTACACTGGGAAAACTCTCGGCAATTCGACGTTCATCCTCATAGAGCAATCCATAGACACTCATGCGGATGCGGACATTCGTGGCCGACTCCTCTTCGATGGACTTTGCGGAGGAGATCAGGATGTTCTGGCTGCCCAGTTTTCGAATCCGTTCCAACGCTTCCTGGCTGGCTCCCTCGCCGACGGCTAGCATGGCGATCACGCTTCCCACGCCAAACACCACGCCAAGCATAGTCAAAAACGAGCGGAGTTTATGCAGAAGAAGATTATTGATTCCGAGACGAATTTCCCGCACGTATTTGCTCAACATGACAAAGCCCCCCCTTCGATCCGTTCAATCATTCCATCTTTCATGTAAAGACGATGGGAGGCATATTCGGCCAGGGTTCGCTCATGGGTGACCATGATAATGGTCTTGCCCTGCCGGTTGAGGTCGATCAACATCCCCATAATTTCCTTGCCGGTAGCCGAATCGAGATTCCCCGTCGGTTCGTCAGCCAGCAGGATGGACGGATTATTGGCGAGCGCACGAGCGATGGCGACGCGTTGCTGCTGACCGCCGGATAATTCCATCGGTCTGTGGCGCAGGCGTTCCTCCAGCCCGACTTTTCTTGCGAGATCCCGGGCGCGTTCCGCGCTCTCGGCGGCATTCCATCCCAGGTAATACAAAGGTAGTTGAATGTTCTCCTCGACCGTGGATTGCGGAAGCAGATTAAAACTCTGAAAGATGAATCCGAGGTGTCGCAGACGCATGTCGCTTAATCGGTCGTCATCCAGGGTGCTGACATCATGGCCGCTTAACAGGTAACGTCCCTTGGACGGACGGTCGAGACATCCCAGAAGGTTGAGCAAGGTACTTTTCCCGGAACCGCTGGGACCGAGTATGGCCCAAAAGCTACCGGTCTGGAAGGAGATTGTTATGCCGGCAAGCGCTTTGACTACCTGTGACCCCATGTGGTAGTCCTTGTGGACATCTTCCAGCTGTGCGGCAATGCCATTGGAGGATAAGGAACTCATTGTTTTATTGCTCCCTGCGGGGACCGCCTTCCCCGGGTGATTGCTCCCGATTCTGCCGGAACTGTCGTCGCATAGCCTCTCGTTCTTCCGGAGACATATTCTGGAAACGTTGCCGCATCTGTTCCCGCTGTTCGGGAGTCATGTTCTCCCGGTTCCGCCGCCCTTCGCCGGGCCGTCCTTCCTGTGGGGCGTTCTCCATATCGGCAGCGGGTTGTTCCGACTGCGGACCGGAAGGCGGTCCAATTTCTCCACGAGGTGGAGACTGGGAGGCGGCCGCCGGATTCTGATTACTTTCGTTAAGAATCTTTGGAATGTCGGTCGCATCTTTGAATCGCTCCTCGTCGGATACCTCCGCCGAAGAAAGAGGTGGTGTCAGCAATACCCGCTCGCCTTTTTTGAGGCCGCTCTTGATTTGTGCAAGGCGGTTGTTGTCCAGTCCCAGATCGACCGCGCGAGGTTCCCAACCGGTTCCGTTTGCCACGAATACGGTCGGTTTATCGCCCACGCGCAACACGGCCTGAAGCGGTATATACGTAGCATCCGGGAAATAATCGGCAATGATCTCTGCCTGGCACCCCATTCCGCTCCGCAATTCGTTCCCGTTTCCGTCGATGCTGATTTGCGTATCGTAGACCTTCAGATCGGGATTCATAAACATGCTTTGTGCGTTCGGCAACGGGGCAATCGAAATCACTTTCCCGGTGAATACAGCGCCGGGAAGTGCGTCCACCGTAATCCGAACCGGCAGTCCAATACGGATTTTCTCCAAACTGGACTCCGGAACTTTTACCTCCGCGATGTAAGACGAGGTTGTCGGCAGGTGAATGAGTTCCTGCCGTTCACGAACCTGTTGTCCCTCTTGGAGCGGTTCGTTGTTCCCGCGAAAGTTCATTTGAACGCTGGTTGCGTAAACAACCAGGCCGTCCATGGGCGCATGAATCTTAGCCTTTGCGATCTGATCTTCGATTTTTGCCAATTTGCTCTTCTGCTGATTGAACTCAGACAACTTTGCCTGCAAGTCGGCGGAAGCCTGTACAATGTTGGCATTGGCTTGACGCTCTGTCCGATCCAGAGCCATTTTTGCCTGTTCGACATCGCTGGTCAGCTGAGCAATTTGCCGCTTGTAAGTATATTTCTCTAACAGCTCCGAATCCGCTTTTGCCAATTCGAGTTGAATTTCAGCCCGGGTCGCCGCCAGTTTGTCATTATCCAGTTCGGTCTGCGAAAGGTACTTCTCTTTGAACAGGATTTCCGACCACTTCACTTTGTCTTTGGCCAGGCTCAGTTCTTCTTCCCTCTGCTTAATCATAGCGAGCGCTTCATTTTTCAGTTTCGGGAACTCCCCTTCCTGGTATTTTTTCAGATCCTGGACGGCAAAATCATAAGTCAATTTGGCCTTGTCGATGTCACTTTTCGCTTGGCTTTCGACAATGGCCAGATTCTCCCGCGCGTTGATATAAGCCGCTTCGGCATTCTGGACCTTGATCTGTTGTTCCACTTTCTGGTCAACCAGTGCGCTCGCGTCCAATTCCACCAAGAGGTCTCCTTTTTTGACCCGTGTGCCTTCGGGAACCAGGTACAGAATGGTGCTGGCCCCTTCCAGTTCGCTCTTGATGATGACTTTTTCACGGGCTTGAATGGTTCCCGACACCGCCACGCTGATGGTCAGCGGCCCCTGCTGCACTTCGTACACCGGCTGATTGAGCAACGGATCTTTACCGAACCGATTCCCCATGGTTGCGTAGCTGATACCGGCCGCCGCCACTATGCAGACCAGCACGAGCCACACGGCAGGTCGTGAGAAGAATCGGGGGTTGGATTGACTCATATCGGCGCTCATTATTTTGTCTCCTTGGGAGAATACTCTTTCCACATTCCGGTTTCATTGACCTCTAACAATTCGAGGTCTCGCTGCAATTCCAATTCGGCTACACGATATCTCACCATGGCAGAGGTGAGGGCGTTTTGTGACGAGAGCAAAGCTCGTTGGGCTTCCAGGACATCGCGGATGATGACCCGCCCGGCTTGCAGGGATAGGTTCGTACTTTTAACGCGGCGCTCGGCGAGTTCGACAGCCTGGGCCTGGATTTGCAAACTTGCCCGGGAGTCCTCCAATGTGCGCAAACGGGTGCGCACATTTAGTTTTACCGAATCTTCCGCATCCTGCAAATCCCGAACGGCCCGCTCCAATGCCAAAATGCTCTGGCGATAGGCGACAATTTCCCGGGTCCGTTCGATGGGCAAATCCAGACTCAATAAGCCATTATATCGCCCTTTTTCAAGATTGAGATCCGCGCTGTCGGGTTGGTCAACCGATCCCAGCCCCCGACGCTCACCCACCGAGGTACTTCCCAGCAAGGAGAGCTCCGTTCGCAGCCCGTCCGCAGCCACAATGACCCCGCGTTGCGCGTCATACACCCTGCCGAGAGCCGTGCGCAGATCGAGCCGGTTTTCCAGCGCCAATTGAAGCGCCTGATCCTCCTCCAGCTCCATCGGTCCCGCGCCTTCCCGGCCTAATGGAAGCAGTTCCACGGGAGCATCCGCCGGTGGTACGGTTTCCTCCACTTTCTGCGAAGCAGGCATTTTTATAATATTCCCGGTCGATTCGGCCAAACGGGTCAACTCCTCCCTGTCCAGTTCGATTTGAGCATCCGGCGGAAGGCCAAGAAGGTTCTTCAGGGAATCCATGCGACTCTCATAACTGATTTGCGCGCTGATCCACCCGTTTCGCGCACTCAGCTCATCCTGGACGGACTGATCCACCTGAATTGGGGACTGTTTCCCGGCATCGGCCAGTCGCCGAACCAGCCGCGTGGATGTGACCATCCGCCTGTAATTGGCCTCTGCATTATCAATCTGATCCAGCGCCTGCAACACAGCCAGATACTCCGAGGCAATGGACACGGCAAATGTTTTCTTGTATCGCTCGAACGTGTAAATCGCATAGAGGGCGTCGCGTTCCGCCTGGGTGAGAGGTTCGGCCACTATCTCCTTTCCCGCGCCGCGAAGCAGCGGTATCGCAATGGAGGCATCGCCGAACAAACTGGAGGACGAATCATCGTATGGATACAGGAGCTTCGCTACATCCAGGCCGATCCGCCCGGTCAGCGTGATTCCGTTCAGAAACTGACGGGAGATACCTGCAAGTCCGGTGTTGGCGGCGCCGCTGTGGGTTTCATCCCCGCTCAGGTCCGCGCTCACCTCGCTGTCCAGTGAGCCGGTGAACGTGTCGCGGAACAAGTCGCGCTCCAGATCGAGACCCAAGGCCGCGCGAAAAACATTCTCCTTGCCGGTCTGATACTGGCGATTGTTGAGTGCGGCGATTTGAAGCGCGTCCATAAGGGTCAACCGGACAGGCCCTGTTGCCGAGGCCACTGTCGCAGCCTGCACTGTCTCACCTGCACTGAAATAGGTGTCCTTGGGCCAATGCTCAATCGGCGGCAGCAACTTAGAGCTCAGGGAAGCCGGACTGGAGTAGGGAAGATTCTGGTCCAGCATCAATCGACGGCGCAACGTATCGGCAGGCGGCTCCATTGAAAACGGCTCTGTCTTTCCAAGCGCTTCCATTTGCTTCTGTTTGATGATTTTATAGGCATTCGCATCAACGCCCTCCCGACGTTCGCCCGGCGTCGCACAGGACAGCAGCAGAACGAGACTCACCGCAGAAACTGCCGGTCTGCGCCTCGACCCGATTGCTATACATATCTTTCTGAAAGTATCCATAGTTCGTAAACAAAGGCCTCATCCGAATCTTTCAGGTTAACAGGAACCCATTCTCTGAAGGATTGTTCTCTCTTGACACAGGGGGGTTAGGGGCTTGTTTCTCGGATATGCCCCGGAAGTGATCACGAATCCTTCAGCAGGCAAACCGATTCCCTCACAGGAGCTGAAGCTCACTTACTACGTAAAACGCACTCAGGTTGCGGATTATTGTCACTTTAATCACAAAATGACCGGATTTCAACGAAAACTTGACTTTCCGAGGGTAATGCAATTGAGTGAGGCTCCTGCCGAGCCGATTCTCTTGCCAAAGATTGGAGATGGAGAGGGCGGCGTCGATAAGTGGAATAGAATCAACCCCTTCTGTATCTCGCCCAATCTTTGGGGGAGAGGATTGCAGGTATATTTCCGGATCAGGAGACAACC
>JAKPRU010000737.1 GCA_029557025.1 Candidatus Omnitrophota bacterium
GCTCGCTCATGACGCCGGCCACCGAACCAGCCATCATCCAGAACGAACAGTTCCACCCCGTCTTCATAAGCTGTCTCGGCAAAAGCCAGCAATTGCTGTTCCGTGAAATCCATCCCGGTCGCTTCCCAGTTATTGATCAAAATCGGACGTTCCTTATCGCGCCACGTCCCTTTTGCCAACCGTTGGCGGTAGAGGCTGTGGAAAGTTTGGCTCATGCCGTTCAAACCATTCCCGCTGTGCACCATCACGACTTCCGGTGCCTGGAAAGTTTCCCCCGGTTCAAGCAACCAGCCGAAGCCGAACGGATTGATTCCCATACTGACGCGCGAAACATTGTAGGTATCCACCTCCACCTGCGCCAAGAAATTACCGGAATACACGAAACTGAATCCCAGGACCTCTCCGGTTTGTTCGGTGGCATCCGGTCTTTTCAAAGCAATGAACGGATTCTGGTAGTGGCTGGATGATCCTCTTGCGCTTTCGACACTTTGGATGCCCGGAACCAATCGACGGAAGTACGGATGGCGTTCCCGTCCCCAAGCTCCCGACAACTGCAGCAGTTCGTATTCAGCATCGGGCAGATCCAGGTTCATGCTCAGCAAACGTTCCAGCTGCACATTTTTCTGTCCATCATTCCGCACACACACGGATCTCGTCACGACAGGACGATCTTCATAGAGTGTGTAGCTCAGCACGACGACCACCCCTGCCAAGGAATCCTCCAAAGTGATTTCCAAAGTAGTCGCCTCTTCCGGAGATTCGACATAGGTGGCTGGCAATCCGACAAGCGTTTTCTTACCCGAATGGACCGCGTGTCCTTTCACTTGGAAAGCGGACACGCGGCTGCCGTTCTCGTGCAGCACGCTGATGGCCGGATGGCGGAAATCAGTCGTCCCGTAGACCGGAAATTCCTGGCGTGTATGCTCCCTCGAAAACGAGTAGTCCTTTTGGCTGGCATAGGCTGTGTTCGGGCGATACGCCGATTCGATCAGATGGCTGAAATCCGTCCTGTCGGCTACCTTTTTTCCGAAATATAGATTCCCCAGACTGCCATCCTCCAGTACCTGCATGATGTAGCTGATTTTCTGATTGGTCAGATGAAATAATTTCCCTTGTTGATGAATATGAATTGGCATGGAATCGCCCCCTTTATAATATAACTGGATTGTAACCCCTTTTTCGGAAAATTCGGAGGGGTCAGCGTCTGTTTCATCAGTCAAAATGTTAGTAACCAGACCAAATTGT
>JAKPRU010000753.1 GCA_029557025.1 Candidatus Omnitrophota bacterium
CGCCATGCGCCTGTGGCAGTCTTGGATGTATCGAGGGATATGCCTCGGCCAATGCGATCGCGCGGTATGCCACGGAACTCGTTGCCCAGGGCCGTCACAAGTCCTGGCTGGTCGACTGGTCCAGGGACGGCACGCCGATTACCTCCAAGATGGTTTACGAAGCCGCGCTGAAAGAGGACTCCCTTGCCTTGCGGGTGATTGCCCGTGCGGGACGGTATTTAGGCGTAGCGGTCTCGAATTTTTGTGTCGCGCTGAATCCGGAGGTCGTGGTGATCGGTGGCGGCGCCTCTGCGATGGGCGATCTGCTTTTCGATCACGTGCGACGTGAGATAGACATGCGCGTCTATTTCAGTCCCTATTACACGACGCTAGTCTGCCCGGCACAGCTGGGAGAAGATGCCGGATTTATCGGTGCGGCCTGCCTGGCATTATCAGGAGCGGATTAAATAACCACCGGCATTCGCCGCGCTTTTCTTCGGTAACTCCAGTTCATAGCCAGGCGGGATGGAATGCCACGGTAACTCCGAAAAGTGCGTTGAATAACCTTGCGGAGGGAATACGACTCCCGGAAAACCCGATAAAAACCGTTCTGCAGTTCTTCCATCGACATGTTCATCGGCTGGAAAACCACTTCGCCCGTGTGGTATTTGGCCCAGTTGCGGTCTTTGATCCGCCCTTGTGATTCCAGGGCGTCAAAAAGGCGCGTGCCGGGAAACGGCGTGAGAACATGGTACTCGACTGCGTCGATACGATGTTCAACAATAAAGTCCAGTGTACGCTGAAAAACCGACGGATCATCCTCGTCCAGTCCAAAGATGAAACTTCCGAGGATGTTGATTCCAGCCTTATGGATTCTGCGGATTGCCTCTCCGAAGCCGCCGGCTCGGTTCCACTTCTTATTCAGGTTCGCCAAGCTCTGTTCCGACAGCGACTCGAAGCCGATGAAGGCATAGCGTCCGCCGCTTTTCGCATACAGGTCAAGTAATTCCTCATCATGCGCAAACGTGATAGACGTCTGGCCGCCCCAGGTTCTTTTCAACGGGATAATTGCGCGAAAGAGTTCCTTCGCGTATTGTGGATTCCCGCAGATATTGTCGTCCACAAACAGGAAATCCCGAGTATCAAAGCCTCGGATCTCCTCCACAACCTGTGCCACGGGGCGGGTTCGAAATTTGCGCCCGAATACTCCCGTTACTGCGCAAAAGTCACAGTCGAATGGGCAGCCTCTTGTTGCCTGAACCGTATTGAAACAGGCAACATACAGGCTTCGGTCGAGCAGATTGCGACGGGGAATTTTCATCTCCTGCATGTCGCAGAGAGTTTCTCCCCGGTAAATCCGCTGAAGTTTTCCGGCCTCCAGGTCTCGAAACAGGGGTTCCCAAATCAGTTCTGCTTCCCCGATCACTACCGCATCGGCATGATCGAGAGCCTCCTGGGGCAACGCGCTGGCATGTACACCGCCGAGCACAACGGGGATTCCCCGCTTACGGAATCCATCGGCGATTTCATAAGCACTTGGAATCTCCGCTGTGAAAGCCGTGATTCCCACCAAATCCGCTTTGCAGTCGTAATCCACAGGTTGAACGCGAGAATCGTGAATCGAGACTTGCCAGTCGGCCGGAGTCAGCGCCGCCACGGTCGGCAGGCTCAAACGCACAAAGCCGGTTTTCCCGCGCGTCACTTTACCCCAGAATCCCCGTTCATTCTGAGGCAACACCAGGAGCAGGTTCTTATCCATAAGGGTCTCTTCGTTTCTGAGACAACCGCCGATTCAAGTGATCTTGACAAGATATTCGGGCGCAACAAAAAAATCCCCGTTAAGGAATCTCAATGCCTCATAGGAACCTCGAAGCGTATCCAATGCCTCATCCAGCGCGCGCTTGGACGGAAACAGACGGCGTTCGGAAAAACAGGCCGCCAAAACACGATCCTTGGGCAAATGGAGTCCGTGCTGCACGAACAGGCGGCAGATAAAGGCCAGTCGGTCGCGTGTGACGGCATCCTCCTCACAGACAATCACTTCCAGAAGAGGGCGAAGAACGATCTCTCGCCCACCAGGCGTACCCGGATCCGCATCAATCGTGATCCGGTTGGTGATCTGGTTTCGTGCCAATTGAACAAAGTGGCTTAGTTGTTTATCCGAAAGCCCCTTTCGTGTTCTCGACAGGCGTTGGAGGCATAACTCCAGCGCTTGACTCAACACCGATTCTTCTACCGGCCGGCCATATTGGGATAAATGCAGGTTCCGAAGGCGCTCGGATAGTTCTTCGACAAACTCCAGTATTTGTGGATAGGACAGAAAGGCGTGTTTACGAACAAAGAGGTTCGCCGTCCAATGACTGATCGACCGATCGTTGGTCAGCTTCTCGACGAGCCGATTGCGATTGCGCGTTTCCTCCGCGGAATGGCGCATTGGGGAGGCCCTTCGCGTCGGTCCGCCCGTTTTTGACTCGTGCTCGGATATACCCGGAGAATCCGGCTCTTGAACGGTGGGGAGTGCCGGATTTCCTCCCATGCTTCCTTCCGGCTGATCTGCCGGCCCCGGAACCTCCGTTTTCCCCTTCGTTACCATAGGTTGCCTTTCTCAACGGATGTACGGCACGTTATACACAAAAAACCGGAAAAGGACAACGATCCATCAACCTGATCCGATCGCCTCAATCGGACAAGAAAGACTTGCGCGGTCCCTTCTTCATGCGTTTCACGGCCCGAAGATGCTTTTTCCGTTTTCGAACGCTCGGCTTGTCGTAATACGAGTTCTTTCGGATGTCCTGAAAAACGCTCTCTCGAACGCATTTTCGTTTGAAGCGCTTCAGGGCCATCTCAACGGTTTCGCCCTCATGTAAATCGACAATTACACTCATGGGTTCTTGCCCCATCTCCATTCGATTTCAAATTTGCATCGCGCATTCCGCAACGCCGAGCCGAATTCCTGCGAACAGACTCGCCGTTGGGTTGATGCGATATTACCTCTGTGCATGGACATTCCGGAACCCGGATAATGAGACCATGAATTACCTGGATTTCAAGATCGGGTCTATGGATCGAACGCCCGCTTGTGTGTGCCGGTCAGGTCTAAGAGACGCTGAATACAAGAACTTCCTTCCGTTATGCAACCGCCCTTTGGCGCTGACCGGCTAAACACACTATCTTATTTCAATATCGCCTTTGACGTCGGCCACCACCACCACCACCACCGCCGCCACGGTCCTGCTGGGGCTTTGCTTCATTCACTTTCAGCGCTCGCCCGCCGACTTCCGTGCCGTTCAGCGCCGAGATTGCGGCAGCCGCGTCATCGTTCTCCATCTCAACAAAAGCAAAACCACGGGACCTGCCGGTGTCACGATCGGTGATTACTTCCACCGAATGAACCGACCCGTACTGTTCGAACATCTCTCGAAGCTGTCCCTCGGTTGTCTCAAAAGGCAAATTCCCCACATAGATCTTTTTGGCCATCTTCGTTGCTCCTTATGAATCTCGCTTCAATCCTGAATCGAGTGGAATAATAAACGACTGATCTGAATGGATACGCTGAAAGGGAAGGCGCTAATTGGCTGGAAACCATGACACAGGATTAAAGCCGCCGAGCTATGATGACACTTGGTCACGTCCGGTTCCACTTCTGGGCGCATACTCACAAATCCGCCATATCATACCACAATATCAAGAAAATCAAATGACCCCCGCCCTAAAAAATAGATTTGCGATACTCTTGCATAAATCAGAATCGGGACTCTCAACTGAGAATGAATTAAAAACAACTTGATTTTAATAGACTTATATTGGATAACCCAAACTGTTCCCAGATTAAGAAGCGACTCATCGTGGATTCTCAATCGGATGACCGTTGAATTCAACCAGGCGTGGATTGATTCCGTTTGTTGTTAGAACCTGTTATTCCATGAATTGATTCGTTAGATTTAATTGGAGAGCCATCGCCGGCAGACATAAAGAGGACCGCCATGCGCATACGGATTCTTGGAAGCGCCGCAGCGGAAGGATTTCCGGCCCTGTTTTGCGAATGCAAAACCTGTCGCCGGGCGAGATCGATTGGAGGGAGGAACCTCCGCTCCCGAACCTCCGTACAAATCGACGAAACCATTCTGATCGACCTTCCTCCCGACATTCTCAGCCAAGTCCAGCGTGAAGGATTCTCCCTTGCCTCTATCGCGCATATTCTGATTACTCACAGCCATCGGGATCATTTCGCACCCGGGGAACTTCATTTGCGTCGCGAGCCGTTCGCCCACTGGGAACAGCAACCGACCCTTCACCTGTATGGAACAGAACCCACAGGCGAGATCTTTCGGGAAACATTCAGGGAACCTCCGATCGAACAGGGAGTCCACTTCAACACGATCCATCCATTCGTGTCTTTCACGGCGGGAGACACGTTTGTCACACCGATTTCGGCCAACCACGCCCCGCACCTCAATCCTGTGAACTACATTCTGTCCAGGCGGGGAAGAACCCTGCTGGCGGCATTCGACACGGGTTGGTATTCGGAACAGGCTTGGTCTGCCTTGAACAAATGGCAATTCGATATCGTGGTTGCAGAATGTACCACCGGTTTGCAATCCGATCCGATGAATAAACACATGTCCGTACAGTCCGTCAAGGAAATGCGTAACGAACTGGTTCGAAGAGACTGTCTGAAAGACACGGCACGGTTTGTGACCGTTCATTTCTCCCATGATGGAGGCTTTTTGCATAAGGACCTGGAACGGGAATTTGCCGGAACCGGAATCGAGGCAGGCTATGATGGAATGGTTGTGGAGGTTCCAGACTGAAAACGGCAATGGGTTCCTGTCTTGGAAATGGACGGAACAATCTGGTACAATTCGGCTTAAGTTGTGGAGACATGGGGAGCCTATGAACACCTTTTGCGCCCGTGTGCCCGGTGCGATGCAGCGCATTGCGTTGTTTCTTCTTGTATTTGTCTTTTTTTGTCCTTCTGTCCCGGCTCAAATCGGTGTCCCGGCCAGGGTTCCATCGTTGTTTGAAATCGGGGAGCCGTTGCTTCAGTGGGTGGACCTCTCCCGTCCGGAACTTGAAGATGCCCGAAACCTGATCTCTCAAGGTCGTCGCGAGGAGGCCCTCCGCAGGCTCCTTCTCTATTTCCGTTCGTCACAGCGTCCCCACCTGTTTCAGAAACCGCCGGAGCCGGATTTGCTCGCAGATACCCTGAATGCAGTGGAGATTCTGGAACGCAAGGTTACCATCCAGGGCGAAACCGTCCCCCTCGAAAGTTGGAACCAGGTAAAGGATGGGGATGAAACCTGGAACTGGGAGATGCAGTGCCACGCCTGGTGGACAGAAGTTGCGAGAGCCTATTTCAATACGCATGAGGAACGATTTGCGGAGTTTCTCGACGGCATGATTGTAGATTGGTTTCTCTCCAATCCACGCCCGGCACAGGATGTTACCCCGTTCCGCAACAGGCCCATTCCGACCGCATGGCGAACTATTGATGTGGGAACGAGACTTGCCGATCACTGGCCTGATGTGTTCTATTTCCTGCGGGATTCCCCTTCCTGGACCGATGAATCGTTGGCGGCTTTCCTGCGTTCCGTGTACGAGCAGGCGGATTACCTCGTGCGCTACCCTAAAACGTCCAAATGGCTCCTGGTTGAAAGCTCCGGTCTCTTGACCGCAGCCCTGATGTTCCCCGAATTTCTACAAGCAGGGGAATGGAAGGAAACCGCGCAAATACGTCTGGATAGATTGGCAACTGATCTGATTCTGCCCGACGGTTCCCATGCGGAGGGTTCTGTCTCCTATTTAATACCGTGCCTGAAACGGTTCACTCGGGCAACCCAGCTTCTCCAGATCAACGGCTGGGACCCGTCTCCCAATTTATTACAGGCGTGCCGATTGGGATTTGAATACCTGATCGGTATCGCGGAGCCGAATCTGTTCTTGCCCGCGATCAACGATTCCGACCGGTTCTATCTGCCGGATGTGCTGAACGAACTCGGGGAGAACGTTCTGCCCCTGCCGGAGATAGAGTACATCCGCTCTGAGAGGACGGGGGGCGTCGCTCCACCGTCGGTCAGCGCTTATTACCCGATTGCCGGGCATTTTGTCTTTCGCGACGGATGGGAGCGAGAAAGCCTGTATGCTCTTTTCGATGTCGGAATCTTCGGGAATGGGCTTGCTCACGAAGACCGATTGCAGTTCGAACTGGCCGCTTTTGGCGAAACCCTGACAGGAGATATGGGTCGTTCAACCAACAAGCTCAGCCCCGCAAGCGAATACTTCATGGGAACGGAGGCACATAACTGCATTCTTATCGACGGTCGCGGGATGTTTTATCGCTCCACACCGCCGACCAACTGGTTGAATCGGAAACCGCTGGAATGCCCCGCCATGCTGGAATCGGAAATCCAATGGGCGCAGGCAACTTACTCCGGACCATGGAAACCCGCTTCCTCCAGCAGGGGACGGGGGTTTACTCCTGCAACAGCTGCCCAGGAAGCGGAGTTTTCCTGGACCAGGAGATTTACTTTTGTGAATCCTTCAGATGGATCCCCGGCTTTCTGGGTCGTCTCGGATCGAATCGAAGGAAAGGGGAAACATATCATCGACCAGCTGCTGGCATTCCTCCCGGGTCAGCTCTCCGTAAACCAGGAAGAACATCGGGTCTATTTTCAGCGCAACGGGGTGAATCTGGTTGCGCAATCTCTGGCAAAGTCCAGGGTGGAAATCGGTATGGTGGAGGGAAGGGAGCGACCGTTCCGTGGGTGGTTCTCGTCTGCCTTGGGGATTGTTGAACCGGCGCCCTCCGTTTACATTTCCGGAACGGCAAATCTGCCCGAACGACGAGACATTCTGATCATGCCCTATCGTTCAGGTGAATCCTGTCCGCTGTTGTCTGCCAGGTTCGATGAAGAGCGGTTGATATGCGAAACGACGCTCGGCAAGGTAGAGGTTCCTCTTGTGTTCGCAGAAGACTTCCGGGTCGCGCAACCTTGACTGACGAAAAAAAGAGAACGCCGGCGGCAGGCGGAATTGTCAAAGAGGTCATCCCGCGCAATAGGAACGCCGAATTAAAAATCCTGTTCCTGTCCCGCAAGACGAATGACTTTTCCACTTGTCGCCGGCGCCGATCAAAAAAAACATTGGCGCACCGCTCTTGGTGCTTTTTGCTCGATAAGGAGGGGGAAGGGGCCGGAACCGCGAGGGGGAGGAAGCTCCGGCCCCCGGAAGATCGGATTCATTCTCCCGCATAGTAAGACAACCGGCATAAAAGCCGGGGCTTACTTTTTCAAAACCTCTTGCTGTCCCGCGAAACGCTATGACTCTCATCGCAGATTCTTCAAGTTCCATATACGTTATGATATGAAGCAATTTCGCCACATCCTGTAATATTATATCGACATCAGAATGCTGGTGTCAACTTTTTCCCTCTCCAGGTCTTGCTTTTTCCTGTATGAGCTATAAAATAAAGCAGAATTGCTAACTATTATTATATTTCACAACCCGCAGATGGTCCCATGGCCCACTTAGGGCACCCTGCATGCCACACAATCCAACGACTCATTTCCGGTCGTTCGGTTTGGAGCAGGCAAAAAACTCATTTTAACAAGTTAAAAACGATTGATATTTACTTTCCTTAGTTAGTATCTCATAATCCTTCAGGGATGTCAAGTGTTTTTAAGGTGCGAAAAAAACTTTTATGAATTATGAATCGGGAATACCGGGTGGAAGATTGGGTTAATGTGGAGCAAAAAACTTGATTTCCAGACGGGGTTGGCATACCATGATGTTGTTACTATTTTCGGTAAGGAGACATCAGGGTGTCTCGATTTGCGGATGTTCTAAAAAAATATCGCCACGGGGCTGGGTTGACGCAGCAGCAGTTGGGGGATCGATTGCGGCTTTCATCGCCGTACATCGCCCAGATCGAGACGGGACTTAAGCCGCCGCCATCGCAGGAGATTGTTGAGCGAATCGGGCGTGTCTTGAGGCTTGACGAAAAGCAGTTGAAGGGCTTTGTGGACTTGGCCCGGCACGAACGCGGACGTCAGAGCCTTCTGAAAGCGACGACGAAGCTGGGATATGCGATATCGGGCAATCAGGTTTTGGTGTCTGAATCGGCGATCCGAGATGCGGTTGACAGGGTATTGTCGGAGATGTTCCGGGAAGTGAATGACGAAGCGGAGCGGGGTGCATTTGTGCGCGGTTTTGCCCTCGCGGGCGAGGTGGGGCCGGACGAGGACACGCCACCGATTCTCCGACGTCGTGGAGAGATGCTGGAGTGGGTGAAGGAATATCTTGGCGAGGAACCGCATATCGGATTGACTTTTTTATCCCTGATGTATAAGCGGCTATTCCTGGGGGACTCCTCAGAGTTAATTTATGGGGATTCCACCCTGCTTCGGTTGACTATAGAGGAGGAGCGAAAGGATCCGGGGCGATTGCTGGCGCGTCTCAAGGCAGTGGTGGATGAGGCGCGCAGGTTGAGCGAAGGGGGGACTCTATCCCCACAGGTGGCCTCCACGGGTGAGGCAACGCCATCGGTTCGTTCGGCCCCTTCGGAGATGAGCAGAAATCGATACATTCCGGTGATCGGAGTCATTCCGGAGGATGCCGAAAACATCGTGTTGTCTTCCGAAATGGACCCGGTGGAGATTCCCCGAAGCTGGCTGAGGGAGTCCGCGAATTATCGGGCGGTCGAGGTCCGAAGCAGCGCGTTCCAGTCGTTCGGGATATGGCCCGGCACGATGGTCCTGATCGAAGCGGATGCGCAACCGGCGCCGGACGATATCGTGGTACTTGAAATCGATCATCGGCTGACGATAATGGTAGTAAAAATCCGTATGGCGGAGAAAGAGAACATGATTCTTCAGGGGGGCGGGCCTTCTGCCCCGGTGGTGTATGTGGATCGGAACCGTCCAGCGATCATTCTGGGTGTCGTCCGCCATTTTCTATCCACCTTTAGGGACCTGAAACGGTCGAAAGCCATCACCCAAGCGGTGATCGGGGGGATATCTCATGAACGTTGAAATTGTGAGAGAGTTTATTCAGTCCAATTTCCAGCCCCTGATGCTCTCCGTGGCGGGACTCTCCTGCGGGGCGGGGATCGCCCTTCTGACGACGCTTCGCAATCGGCGGAGAGATGTCGAACGAACGGATGGATGGAACCTCTTGCCGTCGCGAATCACGGATTGGTGTGACGGGAGTCGGGGTTCTCTCCGATCTTTCCAGATCACTCCGGGCTGTGAGGAGAACCTGTTGAGGACTCTCGCGTATGCCTGTAAGAATGATCCCGAACGCCGATTGCATGTGGATTTCAGCGAGGGCCTATTTAATTTCCGTCATGTGTTGTCCTCCCTCAGTCATCTTTGCCTGGAAGGAGTATCGTCGGACCGTTCCATGCTGGTTCCGGATGCGGAACTGCCGACTATGACCTTTGAGCGGGTGCGTGATTGCCTGGTTCGGGGATTCACGATTGATGGGGGTGTGTACTGCTCGAGGAGCGAATTGACCATGCGTGACTGTGTGCTTCATTCCGGCAGAGGATGTGCGGGGATTGAAGCCACAGACGGGTCAATGGTGACATTCAGCGGGACAATTGCGCCTCAGAGTGGCGGGGTTGCAATTCGGGCCGGAGGCCGGTCCTGTGTGATCCTTCAGCCGCCGTATTCTATCGACGAAAATGACACCGTTCTAATTGATCGCGGGAGCAAGATCATTTTTTAGGAACTGGCATGGGGAATAAGCCTGGTGGGGGCGCCCGGAGACGGGCGTGAGCGCAGTTACCATGCTCCCTGTCTTGGATCGTTTTTGATAAAACGGGGATTTGCAGAGTCGGAACCGGCTGAAATTGTGGAGGTTGGAGCACCGAAACTGGAAATGATGCGAACGATGAAGGTAATTTGCGAATTACCCAGCGCGTTACCAAAATACTTCTCCAACGATATCCAATCACCTGATTTTCAAGAACTTGGGATGATGCGCACAAATTGATAAGAACCCTCTTTCGCGGGCATTGGTATGCAGAGAAGATTCCCTCTGGAAAGAGGCGTTGAGGGAAAGGGAAGTGCTTGAGGGCGCGGAATTTGGGGGTGCGGAATTAGAAAGGGTGGGAATGGTAGGGAATAAACAAGGGAGTTCAGCATTTACAATTACTAACCATAGAAGGTAAGGGATACCAGGGGTGGAAAACGAGAGTTGTAAATTGCGATTTGAAATTTACAAATTGGGGGAAGTAAGGTACAGCAGAAATTGCGGATTGGGGTTGGCGGAGTGGAGAAGGAGAGGAGGCGGGAGGGAGGCGGGAGTGAAGCAGAAGGCACAAGGTCGGGTTCTTTGCCACCCGGCTGCCGATGGAGTAACAGGCTCGCTTATTTGGTCAAGTCTTTCAGTTTCCGGATCGCGTCGTTTCAGCAGTCACGCACCGGACGTTTCCCGTAACCCGAATTATTCATAGAAACTCTTTTGGGAGGGGTGGAAAAAGGCTACTAAGTGTAGTATAATCAGGTTGTTAGAAAAGATTTACGACACATGATAAGGAGCCTTTTCCCATGACAGATTGTAGCACACAACCGACGTTCGATTTCTACTCCGAAAGTGAATTGCGGGTCGATTTCGAGG
>JAKPRU010000773.1 GCA_029557025.1 Candidatus Omnitrophota bacterium
ACACCTCGAGCAATCTCTGAAATCGGATTCAAACAGATACAACACGCACTTTTTCCTGGGAATGGCCTATGCCCGCAAGAAAGAATACAACACCGCGATACGTCACTACCTACGCGCGATGGAATTGAACCGTACACGAGCCGACCTTTACTTCAGCCTGGGAGAATCGTATGCAGGCCTGAATGATTACACCAACGCACAGGCGGTGCTCCAACATGCCATCAAGCTTGATCCGCAACTCCTGCCGGCTTATACGGTATTGGCGGATGCGTACAACCATATCGGTCAAAAAGAAAAGGCGATCGCCGTCACACGCGAACTGGTTAATATGGCCAGGAAACGGAATGATCCTCAACTCGTCGATCAGGCCGAGCATTTAATGAAACGCTATCAGGCCCCCTGACATGGAACAACCGGAACACATCCAATACCCCCGTTACACGGATCAACAGTTCCCTGGATATCGATTCATTCCCGGAGAACAGCCCCATCCGACCCGACACCCGGCCGGCCATAGCTATCACAGACCAGGCACGGTTCCGCAACCCGTGATCTATAAGCGGGCACGACAATGGAAGGAATGTCCCGACTACCTCTATGGGTGCGACCTGTACAACCACGCATACTGGTGGGAAGCCCATGAAACATGGGAAGGCCTGTGGCGACTCGCCCGCAAGGACACCGCTCAACGTCACTATCTTCAAGGCCTGATCCAAGTCGCGGTCTGTCACATGAAATTTCAGATGGGCATCTGGGCCGGTGTACGAAATCTGCGTCGTACCAGCAGCCGCCATTTTCGAGATGCTTTTCGCATGATCACTGCCCATCGATATATGGGACTCGACCTCAAAAAATGGCACGATTCCACGCAAACCTATTACGAGCACCTCTTCAAACGGCCAAATCCTGAGTCCGCGGGGCACGATCCAGAACGTTACCCGTATATTGTTCTGGAATAACCCTATTCCCGCGGCTCACCGCACATTGAATATCTCTTGTGTCGCATACGCCCTCTTCAGAAATTGGTTATGACATCTATTTTCTTCGCGCACGGCCTACACCCACGGTATAATATTATAGAAGCGATTTAGCTTTCGGTTTGACTCCCTGTGCCCGGCGGAACGGTTTCAGGGATACGTCGTACCGTACCGGTGAGTTTGATGATGTTTCGTCATAAATCCAATCGTCCTCTGTCCTTCGGTTCATACACCGGGTTGTTTCTTCCGACCCTGCTTCTGCTATTCATGCCCATCCAGTCGAAAGCCGATTCCGCGTGGTTGTACGGCATCCACTGGTGGGGATACACACAAGGCCAGTCGATTGATACAACACCGGCATCGCTTCTGGATTGCCCGACATATGGAGGCTGGGACGTCGAAACTGTCGTCACTCATTCCGGCGCAGCTTGGTGGGAACCCGCTTACTTCGTGCCGCTCTATCAACATCTCTATACACGCAACATCACCCCGATCACCCGCATCGACTACAACTGGGGGCAGACGGTTCCCTCTCCGACCAATTCCGATTACGCCACCTGGCCCACCTCCTGCGTAAATGCGGTCAACGCGCTTCGCACCTATTGCCATCTGTGGATCATCGGCAATGAATGCAATCTTCTGGCCGAGGGCAATTCCTGGCCGAGCAATCAGATCACACCCGCCGGCTATGCCACGATTTACCGCAACGTGCGGAACGCCATCCGAAGCAACGCGCTGCCGAATCCGGCGAATCCGCAC
>JAKPRU010000779.1 GCA_029557025.1 Candidatus Omnitrophota bacterium
CAGGAACCGTCCGATTTTCGGCCTGAGGAGATCGGCCGGGTGAGCATTGGAGACACAAACTCGGCTTGGTGGATTATTCCTTTTCGGTTGGAGGAACAACGGGCGGGGTTGATTTTTTTGCTGGACGATGAGGGGTCTTTACAGGCGGCAAGCGCGCAGCGTATCCGGCGGCTTGTTGAGAACAGCCTGCTGCGATGTGCCGGTTTCTCTCGGCGTCTTGCGGAGGAACGAAACCGGTTCAGTGTCAACCTGGCAACGAGTATGGGGCACGATCTCACCAACATCATTGCGGGAGGGAAATGGGATTTGAATACGATTCATCGCGCGCTGAACAGTGGAGCGGTACGGTTGGACCCGGCTCGCGCGGATGTTCTGCTCCAGGCGTTCGAGGGATTGAAAAATAACCTCCAATTCTTGCAGGAGATGGTGGATATCTACCGCGCATTGGGAGCCGCTCGCGCACCCTGCTACGAACGGGGGGATGTGGGAAGCTACCTGCATGAGGTATGTGAGCTTTTCATACGGTCCACGTCTCAACGCCTGGACGTAATCCAGGATATCTCTTCGAACTGTGAGGCCATCATTGAACCACGCCTTCTGAAGATGGCCGTGTTCAATCTCCTGGCTAATGCGGCTCACGCCATCCAGCGACGCGAGGATGGATTGGTCGGCGGCCGGATTGAGGTGCAACTACGCTGTGAGGGAGATCACATCGTGTTCATTGTGCGGGACAACGGTCCGGGAATTCGGGATCACACCGGCCGGTTGCTGGATGAAAAGGAGATAGGGCGCATTTTCAGGGTCGGGTACAGCACAAAAGGATCCGGTTCCGGCGGCGGGCTGGGGCTGGTCTGGGTGAAAAACATTGTGGAGGAATTCCATCAGGGGACAATTCGCGCGGCCAATCGCCCGGAGGGCGGCGCGGAAATCACCATTCGATTTCCTAGAGAATCCGAAGTCCGCCGGATTGTGTGAGTCCAGCCAAGCATACAGAAGGAAGAGTTATTTCAACCCTCTCTCGGGTCTGTACACCTTCGGGGAAGGAAGTCAACCCCCACCTTGCCTACCCGATCTTCGGGGGAGGGATTTTGGCTGTGACCTTGCCTGATCTTCGGGGGGATTGGGCCTTGTATGCTTCCCCCCGAAGTTCGGCGGGATACAAAGGGGGTTGAGTTTGAGATCACGGGATTTCGGTCGGGTCTCATGTCAACCCCCACCTCACCCAAATTCGTCACGGTTTAGCTTGGGAGACGGGTGGTGACGTCCCTGGGCGATTTGTCGGCGCATCAATATGAAAGAGAATCCACCGATCCGTATAGTCGGGAACCGTCGATCTCAGTCTCTATGACAATCGATGATGGAAGGGTATGATAGGAACCAGTCCATTTACTGTTTTGGGTGAGATAGATTCCGATCATTCTATTTGAAAGGACCAATCGCAATGCGTGTCTTGATCGCCGGAGTAGACGGATATCTGGGGTGGGCGCTTGCCCAGCATTTAATCCTGCGCGGCCATGAGGTTGCCGGGATCGACTTATTTCTAAGGCGCGATTGGGTGGCGGAGATGGGATCGCAATCTGTCACACCGATCCGGCGAATGACTGAACGTCTCGCCGCGTTCCGGGAAGTGTATGGTAGAAACCTCCTTTTCCGAAAAGGCGACCTTCGGGACTACGATTGTGTCCTGAACTTTCTGAAATCGTTCCAGCCGGAGGCTATTGTGCACCTGGGCGAGATGCCCTCGGCTCCGTACAGCATGTTGGATGTTCATCACGCGGTATTTGCGCAATGCAACAATATCGGCGGGACACTGAATCTGTTGTTCGCCATGCGGGACTGCTGCCCGGAAGCGCATCTGGTCAAGCTGGGAACCATGGGCGAGTACGGAACCCCGAATGTGGATATCCCCGAAGGGTTCTTTGAGATCGAGTACCGTGGACGAAAGGACCGACTCCCGTTTCCCCGACAGGCGGGCAGCTGGTACCACCAGTCCAAGGTCCATGACTCTAACAACATCATGATGGCCTGCAAGTTCTGGAAACTGTGTTCGACCGATGTCATGCAAGGCGTGGTGTTTGGAACACGGATCGACAAGATGCCGGAGGATGAGCGTCTTGTTACCCGTTTCGATTTCGATCAATGTTTCGGCACCGTCATCAATCGATATTGTGCCCAGGCCGTTGCCGGCAAACCGCTGACGCCGTACGGGAAAGGCGGGCAGCGTCGGGGATTTCTTCCCCTTCGAGATTCGATGCAATGCCTCACGCTGGCGGTAGAGAATCCCCCCGCAAAGGGTGAATACCGAGTCTTTAATCAGTTTGAAGAACTCTACAATGTCTCCGAACTCGCGGAGAAAGTGAAACGAGCCGCCGCCGATATCGGATTGCAGGCCGGCATCCGCCACATTGAGAATCCCCGGATTGAAATGGAAGAACATTACTACAATCCGGACCATAAGCACCTTCTTGATCTCGGCTACAAACCTACCCACGATATTGAACAAGAGATTCGCATTACGCTACAGGATCTCCTGAAATACAAGGATCGCATTCTTGTTCGCGAGGAGGCCCTGGACCCGGATATTCGATGGGACGGCAGCCGACGGAAGAGCAGCTACTTAACCTGACAGACGGATATGAAAAGACCATCCGTTACAATTCTGATTACCGGCGGTTTGGGATTTATCGGTCTGCACCTGATCCGCCTGGTGCTGAGGAAATACCCGGACTGGTCTCTCCGTATCCTCGATAACGAATCCGTGGGACGCCGGGAGGACCTTGCCTGCCTTCTTGACGAGGAGTTCCCGGGTGAAAGACGGGGCGTCGAGAGAGATCGACTGGATATAATCTCCGGTGATATCTGCGATACGGATTGTGTGAAACACGCAACAAAGGGGTGCGATTCTGTCGTTCATTTAGCCGCATCGACCGGAGTTCATACCTCCATACAGAATCCGGCTGAAAGTATCCGTGTGAATGCCCTGGGTACATTGAATGTCCTGGAAGCCGCGCGCAAAAAACAGGTTCGGCGTGTAGTCCTGGCGTCGTCTAACGCAGCGGCCGGTGAGCCGAACAATTCCGATTATGGGCCGTTTTGTGTCACACCGGTTTCCCCGTATGGTGCAGGGAAGTTGTGTCTGGAAGCATTGGCCTCCGCGTATTGGAGGTCAATGGAATTGGAAACGGTTTGTCTACGTTTTGCGAATGTGTATGGTCCTTATTCGGGGCGGAAATCGAGCGTTGTAGCCAAATGGATTAGTCGGATACTGAACGGGGAACCTGTTGAGATTTATGGCGACGGTTCACAGACACGCGATTTTGTGTGGGCGGGTGATATCGCACAGGCCATTGTTTCCAGTTTGGAGTCCCCTCATGCGCCCGGCGAGATATTTCAAATCGGCAGCGGTGAATCGATCAGCATTCTTCAGTTAGTCGAGCGGCTCCGGAAAGTATCCGGCCTGGATTTTCCGGTTGAGTTTGTTCCCGCACCTCCGGGTGAAATCCAGCGTGTCCGGTGCGACATGCGTCATGCGAGGCATCTGTTAGGGCTTTCGGAGTTGACTCCCATTGAATACGGCTTGCCGAAGACCTGGGCCTGGTTTGCCCGGCGTTGACCGTCAGGCAGAGCGCCTGACCCCCACCACACAAAAATGGTGGGACAGGCCTCCATGCCTCCTATGCTTCCCCCCGAAGATCGGGGGGAATACAAGGGGGGTTGAGTTCAGGATAGTAGAGATTCCAGAAGTATTGCAGCTGTTTTTCGTGTTAATCGCCGTCTGGCCTTTCTGAGCAGTCAACCCCCACCTAACCTCCCCCGATCTTCGGGGGAGGAATTGGGTCTGTCATTCCTCATATTTATATATTCGCATACAGATCCCCGGTTCCCTCGAATGCTTCCATGACCTGTTGTGGACTGGCGGTCCCGGTGGTGCCCAGCTGGCGAATGGTGACGGAGGCCACCAGGCAACCCACCGCGGCCGCTTCGGTGAGAGACGCGCCGGAAACCAACGCCGAAACCGCTCCGGCCGTGGTGCTGTCTCCTGCTCCCACAATGTCGATGGGACCCTCCACCCGAACAGCGGGAACACTCCAGGTCCGGTCACTCTCCGCCACAATGATGCCGGATTTGTCCATGGTCATAAACACGGGCCGCCCGGTGCGCTGCGCTAGGGTCATCGCCGCCTCCCGTGCCCGTTCGGGAGTCGGATTCTCCTCGATTCCTACCGCAGCGGCGGTTTCATACCGATTCGGTTTTACCATTACGCGGCGGAACTCACCGATTCGCACACGCGAATCCGCAAAAAAGATCTTCTCGCGATTCGCATCCGCAAGCTCGGCAAGTAACTCACGCACCCGGTCCGTGACCACTCCGCAATTTCGTTCCTGCACCTGATCGACAATGATGACTCCGTCCGCATCGGCAACGGCCTCTTTAATATGCTCCATGATCTCCGATTCCAAGTCTTCCGGCAGACGGGTACGATTTTTGATATCTTGGCGGTTCATTTCCTCTTCGCCCCCCGGCAATTGGAGCATCGGCTTGGTGTAGGTCGGGGTGAATCGGTCTTTCGACCGGATTAAGTGGCGGATATCCACTCCCATCCGAGTGAGCGCTTTTGTCAATTCATATCCTTCCCCGTCATCGCCGATAATCCCGACCGCTGCCAGGCGACCCACCTGAAGCGCCACAAGATTACTCATCACGGTTCCTGCTGCTCCCGGCTGGCATCGTTTGCCGACGACCTGGTAGGCGTCTTTGCCGGTTTCCAGGGATTTCTCCGTCAGTTTCGGGTCGATTTCCAGGTACTTGTCCAGGAAGAAGTCGCCGACCACAACAATCTTGCGCTGTGCGAATGTGTGAAGCAATTCCTCCAGTCTTTTTCGGTCCATGTTCAATCCCTCTGTGCCGATTTCTTGTTTGCGGAACCCAATCATCCCATGGTGGCAATAACATATTCCATTTTTCGTTGTTTGCACCAGATCTCCGCCGCTTTTCGTTTGCGTTGGACATCATTGGAGTCGATGCGGCTTGGATCTTTGATTTCGAGTATGACCTTTCTGCCGTCTTCGTATTCGACGAGGAAATCCGGCACATAACGACGTTGATGTTTTTGATTATCAATCCAAGGTATGGTGATTCCGTGACGCTTCATCCATTTGACTACATGGGGATCGCGTTCGAGCCGATCCATCATGCGCCGTTCCAGATCACTTTGGTACTTTTCAAAGTTCCAGGGGCTTTTCTTGGGATTCTCGTAGTTGCCGCGATTGCTAATCGCCATCTTCGATTACCCCCGCGATCAGGCCCGGAACCGCTCCGACTTTTGCCTTTACCTGCGGCAGCATTTTCCAGACATAATCCAGTTCTCTCCGCTCGGCATACGCGAATCCGCCGTTTGGATCGGCCAGAAACTTCGCTCTGACATGGTGAAGAAGCGCGCTATAGACGGAACCTTTGAAAAGAGACGAGCAACCGGCTTCCACTGCCAGGGTTTCGGCCATTTCCAGCAAAGTCTCTTTAATCGCTTCACGCAACGCCTGATCCGAGACCTGGGCAATCGGTCCGGGGGAGCCGTTCTGATCGGGGGCCGAATGGATGGTTCTCCAGCCCTGTCCCCCCAATTCCTGTCCTACGACTCCCGATAGATTCACTTTTGTGATCTCGACTGCGGTCGGATCGTATACAATAGCGTCCAATGCTTCCCGCCAATTCTTAAGCGGTTCGGGAGGTGGAGCGAATTCGCCCAGATCAAATTCCCCATCATCATGGAAAGAAGGATCGACTGGCGGGACATCAATTACCAGTTCCGGTTTCACAAGCTCCTGTTTGGGAGGTGGTGCTGGAAGATCCTCCGTTTCGTCGAAAAGATCGTCGATCAGAACATTCTCACGTCTCCTGGCGTTGAAGATATCCCAAAGCCATTGGTGTTCCAATTTCGGATGGTCCACCACAGCGCAGATCTGCGGTTCG
>JAKPRU010000809.1 GCA_029557025.1 Candidatus Omnitrophota bacterium
GATCCCCCAGAGATCGGCGCACAGCCCCAGGGTCCCGTGGAGCAAATCGTTCGCTCACCCCCAGGGGAACCACGTGCACTCTTTGGGGAGTCACTCCGTAGAGCCGCTCCGCATCCATTCTTGTGGAATTCGAGACGGCAATGAGGGCATCGGCCCGGCGAAGGAAATGCGGCATGGCGAGCTTCAGGTACAGGCGATTGAGGGGAGCCGTCGTACGGGGAAAGAGCCGGAAGACAAAATCGTGAAGAGTGAGAACGGTTCCGACCCGGCGGAAGGCGGGCAGCAGGTTGTCCGTTCCATGGAAAAGATCCAGAAGAGGAAACCGGCGCTCCTGGGAAGCGCCCACCATGTGAGCCAGGAGTGTTTGCAGCCGGAAAGCCCTTTCCGCGCCCGCCGCGTTGGGGGGACGACTCCCGGGGCGCCGTGGGACCACCGTAGGGCACCCGCTCCCCACGGACAGGGGTATGATCCGGGTTTCCCGGTCCACGTCCCCGAGGGCGGTGGTCAACTCCCGGGCGTACCGAGCCATTCCGCCGGGCCCCCGCAGGACGGCCGTGACGTCAATCCCGACTCTCATTGCGGTTCTCGCATTCGAATCCATGAATAGCGCCGCCGAATCCGTTGCGCGGGTTGCGTCGCCGTTGGGTCCCTTCGGCTAGACCATGGTCCTCTTGGCAGACCGGACGTTGTACAGGGCCTGATTTTCGCAAACGTGAAGACTGCCCGATTCGTCCATATCGAGTTTCTCAAAAGACAAATGGGCCTTGTAGAACATGTTCAGGTTTGCGGTTTCCGCCTTGAGATAGCGAGCGGTCGCCCGGCAATAATGATCGTCTATTTCTATACCGACGCTGTTTCGACCAGACCGCAGAGCCGCAATGAGGGTGGTCCCGGTGCCGCAAAAAGGATCCAAAACCGTATCGCCGACGAAAGAAAACATCCGAACCAATCGTGAAGCAAGTTCCAGGGGGAAAGGTGCAGGGTGGTCTTTTGTCGAAGCGCCGGTGATATGCCAAATCTGTCTAAACCAACCGTCAAAGTCTTTCTTCTTGATCTTGCTGAGTTCCCTTTGTTTCTCGGTTGGGCGCCTGTATCCCCCGGGCTTCCTTTGCATGAGGATGAATTCTATATCGTTCTTGATGATTGCATTGGGTTCGTAGGGCTTCCCGAGGAACTTGCATCCGTTTGCGACCTCGAAGGTAGCATTCGAGATCTTGTGCCAGATGATGGGATTCAAGTTGTCAAAACCAATCTTCCTGCAGGATACGCAAATATCCGAATGGAGTGGGAACACAAGATGTCGGCCGAATCTCCGGCGGGAGACACACACGTCCCCGACCACACACACCAGACGCCCTCCCGGCACCAAAATACGGAAGAGGTGACGCCATACTTTCTCGAGCTCGGACAGAAACGCTTCGTAGTCTTCAATATGTCCCAACTGATCCGGATGTTCGTTGTAGCGCTTGAGGTTCCAATAAGGAGGAGAGGTTACCACCAGGTGAACGGATTCGTCGGGAAGAAAGGATAGATCCCTCGCATCCGCATGGATCAGTCGATGCCGTGTTTCGCCCGCTTGGCTCATTGTGCGAATGCTCCTACGTGGGACAGGATGGATTTTGCGAACCTCTCAAAAGAAAGGTCCTTGGCGGGTTCATGATACTCGCCTCTCAAACCCGCGTCACTGCGGGAAGTCAAGAAGCAGGCCGAAGTATAATGACGTTCCAGAACCAGCTTTCGACAAAGCAATTCATACCTCTTTGCGTAGGATGCACCGACAAACTCCGGAAAGACATTGAAGTGCGGCTCCTTGACTTTTACAGGCCGATGGGAAGCCGGGCACTCTTCAAGCATGAAAAAATAACCCAAGAACGGCTGCGCCCCTGCATTGAAAGCCCCTTCTCCGAAGGCCGTCCAAAGATCGAGGGCACTTCCAACGGCCTCCTCGGTTCTGTTGTTGAAGTTGTTGCCGAATGAGGGTCCGACTTGTGATTTGGCTTCGATTGCTGCAACCAGGGTGCCGTCCCGGACAACGATAAGATCCCATTCCTTGGTCGGTCGAAAATAACCGGGCAACTCCAGGGCTGTCTTTCGAAAGATGAACTTCATCGGGAGGCCTGTTTCCGTGATGAGTGCAGTAAACAAATCAATAAAACCGTCCATCTGCGCCCCGCCCGTCACGGCACTTCTCAGCCCCGCATCCGATTGGCCGCGCAACTCTTGTTTTTTCCTCTGTGTTTCCCTGGTAGCCCAATAGTGAGCCACTGCTTTTCCCACCCGGCCCGACAGTTTCTCGAGTATTTTCTGCACCGCAGCCCTTCTCACGTTCTCGGGAATTGTGCCCAAATACGACGACCGAAACCAGTGGTTTCACTCGGCAGATTCGCCCCTAATATTATCCGGAAATGGTGGGACTTTGGGAAGATTTCCATCCTCTGCTCGTAAGACCGGCCCAAATACCGCATGGGAAAACGCGATCCGGCATTTCGCTTTCTCCTGTGGCGATATCGTAAAGATTCGACGCGGAAGGGACGACCCTCTCCGCCGTGCAACCGCGCGGCATCCCCACCGAGGCACTCTGCAAACCCACAAGGGCTGATTTTTTTCCGCAAAGTTGCGTCAAAGAAGCGAATCATAGACGGCGGCGACCTGTCCGGCGGCGTCATCCCGGGAAAAGGTGCGGGCGCGATGCAGACCCAGGGTGCGCAAGCGTTCCC
>JAKPRU010000824.1 GCA_029557025.1 Candidatus Omnitrophota bacterium
GTTCCACAACCGCAACACCATTTTTCGAAAACTCCTCATATAGAGCGTCCTGCTCATCAGTTATAAAGTATGCATCCGCTCCATACCCATACATTTCTCGATTGGGCACCAACGAAGCACCATTTGTAATACCGCTTACGACAATCTCCGTATCTCCACGATACAGACAGATATGCGGTTCCTTGGAATCCATGTAATCCACTCTTCGGAACCCCATTTTTTCTACATAGAATTCCGATGTTCGATTCATATCTTCCGAAGGGAACATTTCCAATGTTCTATACAACATATCCAAATTCTCCCTCTACCTAATTTTTCCTCATCGATGATCTATGTTCACAGCGCCCTGACTGATGCTTGAAAACCCTATATTTCAAACTCTATCCGCTTTATTGCATCCATTTTCCCGCGACATCAATACTACACTCTCAACGTGCTCCGTCCAGGGGAACATGTCGACCGGCTGGACCTGCTCCACCCGGTAGCCGGCTTCCGTCAGCCTCCGGAGATCACGGGCCAAGGTCGAAGGCTCGCAGGAGACATAGACAATCCGTTCCGGGTGCAAGCGAACCAGCGTGTCGAGCAGCAAGGGATCACATCCCCGTCGCGGCGGATCAAGCACAACTGATATGTGGGCAGCCTCGGCACCGGATTCCTCTAGCAACGCTTCCAGCTCGATTTCCGCTCTCCCCTCCACAAACCGCACCCGGTCCGCAAGCCCGTTGCGAGCCGCGTTCTCGACCGCGTCCCGGATGGCGGACGGCTCGGTCTCGATCCCGACCACGTGAGGAGCGCGACGAGCGAGATAACAAGAGATCGTTCCAGTCCCGCAGTACAGGTCGTATACCGTATGGATCCCGTCGGCGACCGCCCACTCCGCAGCGGTATGGTACAACACCTCCGCCTGGGCGGGATTGACTTGGAAAAAGGAAGCGGGCGACAAGCGGAAGACCAACCCGTCCAGCGTTTCTTCGATCTCTTCACTGCCATGCACACACAGCCATGTATCCCCCAGAATGCGCGCCCCGGGCTCGGGTTGCGCGTTGAGCATCAGCCCGGACAGGCGAGCCCCGACATCGGCCAACGCCTGCTCCATTTCGGTCGCAAGCCCCGGCAACCCCGTGAGAACCGGTATACCGTCCCCGTCGTCCAGATCCGCACAGGCGAGAACCAATGTGACCTGGACTTCTCCGGAGAGGTGGCCGGTGCGCACGACCAAGTGCCGGACCAATCCGATTCGGTCGGTATCGTCGTAGGCCGGGATCTCCTCGCGTTCCATCCAGGCCATAACCGCTTTTCGGACCGCGGGGCCTGCGGGATGCTGGATCCGACAGTCGGAAAACGGGATGACACGGTGGGACAACCGGGCGAAAAAGCCGATGCCCTCCGGCCGG
This sequence comes from Candidatus Omnitrophota bacterium, assembly GCA_029557025.1. Taxonomy (GTDB): domain Bacteria; phylum Hinthialibacterota; class Hinthialibacteria; order Hinthialibacterales; family JAKPRU01; genus JAKPRU01. Next base: position 1,395 of record JAKPRU010000824.1, read on the forward strand.
ACGGGCAGGGAGACTTTGTGGCGCGAGAACAAGGGGAGTTCCATACCGATCGCGGGCAGAGTCCGCGTCTCCGCGTCCGTCACCTTGCCGATTCGACTCAACGCGTCCACCACGAGCTTGCGTTTCCAGACAAGCTGCGCGGGATAAGACATATGCTGCATCGAGCAGCCGCCGCACCGCCCGAAGTCCGGGCAGAACGGGACCACCCGATCGGGAGAGGATTCCTCGAGAGAGACCATCGCACCTTCGGCATAGGAGGTATGACTGCGGACGATCCGCACCATCGCACGGTCACCTGGAAGCAGCCACGGGACGAACACCGCAACCCCTTCGGGGGTCC
>JAKPRU010000825.1 GCA_029557025.1 Candidatus Omnitrophota bacterium
CTGCGGAAAATAGTCCATCGTCGCGACCGTAAAACAGGCAACCTTCATGGAATGCTCCTTTGTCAGGCTCTGGCTTCTTGTTGCGCTCTCCAGCTGAACTCGGCTTTTCTCAGCCGGTCCATGATGGCCTTTCCGATTCCGGAGTCCGGTACCGGTTCGGCAAGAATCACCTCTATTGTATCATCGTCTTCAAAAGCATGCATGGCCTCGAATACATTAACCGCATACTCTTTCAGATCACGGGTGCGGGAAACCCGGATTACTTTGGCGAAACCGGCATCATGTTCTCCGGTAAAAGAAATGAGCCCCGCACGGGAACGGTCCGTCGCCAGGGTTGCCTCATCGGCAATAAGGAGCTTTTTCCGGGGACTATAGTGGGACTTGAGCATGCCGGGGGCGGCAATATCCGAAACCACCGGGCTTTCGTCGAAGGGGAGTACGGTCTCCAGATCTTCGCGGGTTATAACACCGTTTCGGAGAATCTGGAAGCCGGCAGGGGTCAGCCGGATAATGGTAGATTCAATTCCGACTGTTGTTTTGCCGCCGTCGAGGATGTAGTCAACATCCGGGAGTTGTTTTTTAACATGGGCTGCAGTGGTGGGACTGATACGGCCGAATTTGTTGGCGCTCGGTGCCGCGATCGGACGTCCGGAGACCTGTATCAACTCAAGCGCGATGGTATTATCCGGCATGCGGATTCCGACAGTCGGGAGCCCGGCGGTTACGATGTCGGGGACGAGCGGACCTTTGGACATCACGATGGTAAGCGGACCCGGCCAGAACTTTTCGGCAATGCGGAATACCCGGGGGTCAGCTTCCGCGACAAGGGTGGTCATCTGGTCGAGATGGGCAATATGCACAATGAGCGGATCGAACGACGGGCGTTCCTTCAGTTCGAATATGTGCGCGACGGCCTGCGGGTTGAGCGCGTCCGCTCCGAGCCCGTACACGGTTTCCGTGGGAAAGGCAACGAGTTTGCCCTCGCGGATGCAGTGCGCTGC
>JAKPRU010000847.1 GCA_029557025.1 Candidatus Omnitrophota bacterium
ATCCTGGCGGCTATCGCCGTGCCGAATTTTATGAATGCCCGCATTAAGGCGAGTGTCGCCCGATGTCACGCCGACCTGAAGGCGCTGGGAGACTCCATTCGAATGTATCAGCTTGACAACAACGGGGCCGTCTGGTTGTGGGAAAGCGGGAATCCGCATAAGGAGCTCATGCGGCTGACCACGCCCGTCGTTTACATACCCTCTATTCCCGACGACATATTCCATCCCAAAGTCACGGACTGGCCCACAAGACATTACGACTATCATTCGTACGGCACATCCGAGGTGCAGAAAGATTGGACGCTTTGGGGATTCGGGCCGGACAAAGGACAAAGCATGGATTGCTTCTTCTACACGCCGGAGACAGCAGGGCAATTCAAGGACAGACTCTATAACCCCTCCAACGGTTTGGTGAGCGACGGGGATGTGGTCAACAATTCCTGGTACGGGATTTCTTTTTAGGGAAACACGTGCCGGGCATGTCACCAAGCGTTCTGTCATTCGTATTTTTATGGTGAAGGATATCTGGAATGCCGACCGGTTGACCGGATCCGGAACATCCCTGGTGCGGCGTCTGTCGGAAAAGGTTTGGATTGTTACGAAAAACGTTGTATTCTTGACTGTGAAGGCCGATTATCGCAAGGGTAATTTCTGCCCGCTTTTCCCCGAAGTGGGCAGGTTTTACACAGTCAAATTGACAAATCCGCAGGTCTCTTGCGGACCCGGCGGGAAATCAGTAAACACCTTGACTGAAAACGGCTTCGACACGACGTTCTAAAGGAGGCCAGCAATGGGAGACCCGGAAGAAGGATCTGCTCAAGAACAACAACCAAAACGGGGCAAAGGCAAATTGTTGATTATTGTCGTGATTGTCCTTGTCGCCCTGGGAGTGATGGGGGCTGTGGCGTTTGTCATCTTCAAAGGCAATTCTCCCGCGGAGAATGAATACGTTGAGACGTCGGATGTTACTTCGAAGAATACCTTTATGGTCCCCATTCCGGATACATTCGTGGTTAATTTGCTGCCGGATGGAACAGACATCATGAGCGTATCGGTCATCCTGATGTTGACTCCGCGAGAGGAAAAAGGCTCCACCCTGGAGGACGCAAAGGCGGAGCTTGCGCCTTTGACCGATACAAACTCGAATATCACCAAGTTGCCTCTGGTTTCCGAAGCGATTGGATCAATCCTTGCTAACAAAACCAAGCAGGAATACATCAGTACGATCGGCCAGGACCAGGTGAAGGCCGAAATTCAGAATAAACTCAACCGAGATATCCTTCGTCATTCGAAGGTCGATAAAGTGATATTCCCGAAACCGCCCATTATTCAGTAAACCAGGGCGGTTTTTGAAGCCTTCCTCCGGCGCGGCCGGTGATTGGGTAAAGAAAGCCTCACCGGACACAGCGCAGACGAAGGCGTGAAGATACGCACAACCCCCTCTCTGTCCCCCCAAACTTTGGGGGAGAGGGTTCCTCCCCCGAAGATCGGGCGAGGCCAGGTGGGGGTTGACCGTATAGCACAAGACTCCTCGGCGTGATGGTTGGGACCGAGCTTTCTTTGGAGTGACGGACAATGGCCGACATTCTCTCGCAGAGTGAAATTGATGCGCTTCTGTCCGCATTTGCGACCGGCGAAAGCCCCACCGATGTCGCCGCCGAGGAAGAAGAGAAAGTCCGCCAGGTTAAAGTCTATGACTTCAACCATCCGGACCGCTTCTCGAAGGACCAGATTCGGACGATGCACCAGCTCCACGAGCATTTCGCTCGGATCTTCTCCACCTCTCTCTCGGCATTCCTCCGCACCATTGTGGAAGTCAAACTGGTTTCCGTGGACCAGATCTCCTACGAGGAATTCATCCGGTCGATCCCCAATCCGACATCTCTGAACATTATCAACATGGACCCGCTGGAGGGCGACGCGCTGATGGAGCTTTCTCCAACGCTGTCGTTCCCGGTGGTAGACCGCCTCATGGGGGGGCAGGGGCAGGTGTTCAAGAAAAACCGGGAGTTGACCGAAATCGAGCAGACCATCATCGAGAAAGTGCTGTATCGCTCCTTTGACTGTCTTCATGAAGCCTGGGCCAATGTCCTGCCGCTCAATTTGTCACTGGAGGCATCGGAAACCAATCCCCAGCTGCTTATGCAGCGGTATCTTCCGTCTGAGATGGTCATTCTGATGACCTTCGAGGTCAGCATGGGCGACATTTCGGGGACGCTTTCGTTCTGTATTCCTTATCCCACGCTCGAACCCATCGCTATGCAGCTTTCGAGTACCTCCTGGTTTTCTGCCGCGAAGAAGGAACTCTCCGAGGACCACGCGGAAATCCTGTATAAGCGACTGAAACGTGTGAATCTTCCCATTATTGCGTATTTGGGGTCGGCGAGATTGAAAATTCGGGAACTGTTGGATCTCTCGGAAGGGGACGTGCTTCAACTGAGCCAACGGGTTGACGAGGACCTTTATATTTGTGTGGGCAAGGAATACCGATATCGCGGGGAAGCCGGGACGCACCGCAAGAAAAAGGCGGTGAAACTGAACATGATCCTCCCCAGCAAGGATGAGATGTGAGACGCATGACGGTTGAATCGCAAGGGCTTCGGGAGAACAGAAGGAGACAATTATGGTCGCGGAAGCGCTGACCCAAGCCGAAATTGATGCATTGCTCAGCGGCGGGCCACTGCCGGAGTCCCCTCCACAGGCTCCCGAACCGTCCAGCACGGCCCCGGCGCCATCCCTCATCACGGCCGATGAGGAAGATGCCGTCCGCAATTATGCCGAGATTGTTGCCTCGGCGGGAAGCAATGTTCTGTCCACCATTTTGGGAGACGATGTTTCCATCAGTGTGGAGGATGTCGTCGAGACCGATCCGAAAACCATTGGGGAACAGATCAAAGAGAAAGTCGTTTCGTTCACGACGAATTACTCCGGTCTCATCAGCGGCCAGACACTGTTGAATCTGGGCTTTGAAGAGAGTTTGAAATTAGCGGGGCAAATGACAGGTGGCGGCGAGATACACGAACTTGCCGATGTCGAGGAAAGCGCGCTGAACGAGGCGATTCAGCAGATGATCAGCACCGCGAATACGGAGCTTGCCACGCAGCTGGGCGGCGAGGTCGGAATCGACCCGCCGGATATCGTTGTCAGGCCGGACAACTTGGGCGAGCTGCTTCCACCTTCCGACCAGCGTGAGATTCTGGTGTCCTATCGCATTGCATCGCCCGGCCTTTCCGGCAGGCTCACCCAGGTTCTTCCGCGCAATCTGGTGCAGGGGATGATGGATGCCGCCGCCGGAGCGGGTGCAAGAGCCGCAGTCTCCGACCGCCGCGCTTACGTCGGCACCCGGGCCGCACCGGAGATTCTCACTCAACCCGCCACTTTCCAGCCGCTTGTGGCCGAAAGGGAAGGTCCCAGCGCGGAGATCACCAACCTTGAACTCATCCTGGACATCCCCCTGGAGGTCAAAGTCGAGTTGGGTCGAACAACCCGCAAAATCCGCGAGGTACTCGAACTGGGTCCGGGTTCCGTGGTGGAACTGGACAAACTCGCCGGGGAGCCGGTGGATATTCTGGTAAACGAGAAATTATTCGCCAAAGGCGAAGTTGTCGTTATTGATGAAAACTTCGGTGTCCGGATCACGGATATTCTGACCATTGAAGAGCGCATTGAGGCGCTGAAGTGACAAAATGGCGGAACCCGCAAGGAATCTCAGGATTGTCGATCTCTTGTCCCTGCGACCCGGTCAGGTGCTTCGCCTTCACCATGTCCATGACCGTCCGGTCTTGCTGCCCACAGAGGAGAATATCCCCGATGTGGAACTTCTGGCCGAACTCCTCCCCGCCGGTCAACCGGGCCTTATGGCGGGTAACCTGAATAAAATTCTTGAATGCACCGTAGAGACACAGGTTGTAATTCGCCAAGATGGCGGCAAAATACTACAGGTATTCCTTCTCGACCCGCGCTCGTGGAAATATCTTTTGCAAGAGACCGGCACAGAGGTCGAGCTGCGCATCGGCGGGAGGATCTTCGCCCGTGGAGTAGTCCAGGGCGGAGACGAACCGGGTATCCGGATCTCTTCGCTTGTGGAGCGCAGGTAATGCACCGTTTCCCCCTCCCCATGTCCGCAACGGCAGGCCGACGGCTGCCTCTCCTGCTCGTCTTCTCTTTTCTTGTTCCCCTATCGGCACAGGATGAACAACCATCGGGCACGGAGGTTCGTTCCGAGACCCAGGCCGTCGGTGTGGCCCCCGGCGATGATGACAAAACCTCGGATACCCGCAACAACCTCCTGGAGAACATCGCGAAGGATTATGACCGACTGAATGCCTCACCTGCCGGACAGGGGGAAACCCAGAAGTCGCCCGACTTACAGGATCGGCAATCGGGAGGATACTTCGGTCCGTTGTTAGGGCTGGCCGTGGTGGTGGCCCTGATTCTCTGTTCGGGATGGGCTGTAAAACGATTTCTGGGCGGGAGCGTGGCTGTTCCTCGGGGGAGAATCCGGGTCATTGCCTCCTGTCCGCTTTCCCAACGTTCACGGCTGTATATTATCGAGGTAGAGGGCCAACGGTTTCTCATCGGGGAAGGAAACGGGCAGGTTTCATTGATCGGACGCCTGGACACGACCGCCGAACCCCAGAACATCGACACCGGGCACACGGGTGAGGAAACCACACCCGAAGATCAGGCGGGATTGAATCCAACTTTCGCCGATCGCTTGCGCGAATGGGAACGATCCGTTTCGGGGCAGAGCGTGTCGGGAGAGGTTCGGACCAGCCTTCGCCTGATGGAGACGCTTGCGCGACGGCTTCGCCGTGGCAGGGACCTTCCGGAGGATCGCTGAGGCCGGGTCCGCGATGGGGGTCTCCGGTCTGCTTCCAAAGAGGCCGGACTCTCAACTCAAGGGTAAGCAGATACAGGCTCGGATAGCGGACCCGCTCCCATGGTTATTTGACATCATTTCCGCAGTTTCTTGAGACAGATGTCTTTTTCCCGAAGCCACTTCCATATTGTGGTGATGGATACGAAAATCCCGAATTGATTCTCGATCAACTGATGGACCGCCTTACAGGTCCAGCGTCGGAAAGGGAGATCGAAATCGTGAGGAGTTTTGTTCTTGATTATTTCGATAATCCTCTTGACATCCCGGTCGCCAATCTGCATCACACGACGACGACCGAGCGGCTTATTCTTTAGTATTTCCATTCCGCCCTCGCGGTATTGCTTCAGCCATAAGTACACTGTGCCGCGAGGCAATCCGAAACCATTTGCAACCTCGATAACCCTTGCTCCTTTAAGCACTTCGCTTACAGCCTTGAACCGGAGCGCCTCCTGTTCATCCCGAGTCGCCGAGCGCCAATCTTTTTTCTTCATTATTCGTCACCACTTCTTTCTCACGGATCTTTTTCGTTTTTTCGATCCTGACGGAGGAATGCCGATTTCTGCCCGGATGGAAGCAGCAGGACATCCTCTCCCTCTCTTATCTGTCCCGGTCCTCCAAACCCGAAAGAAACCGTTTTACCTCCAAGCGGCCGGCAAATCCGCCCGGCTTCCACCAACTCGGAATTACACGATGGAATATCCCCGATGTCAAGGAAGATATCGATCTATGTCGAGCAAACCTTGAAGTGCACCCAAGTGGCGGGATTATCCTGGGCCATGTATATCCTGAAGCCGGCGCAGGGACTCCTCGGTCCATCTTATTTCTGCGATATGCGGATGCAGTGTTCCATCTCCTCATTCGACATCACCCGCCACTCATGGAAGTCTGCCGGGCCGCGTTGAAGCATTCGTTCAAAGGCCGGCTCCCGCATAACTTCTTCCTAAGTTGCATCGTCGGGCTGAGCCTGAATCACCTCGGTCATTCGATCCTTGACTGTTGACATCTCTGGTTCCTATCGATAGGCCTGTTTTTTTGAAGCTGCAATTCGTGCGTCACCGATATCAAGGATAGGATTGAATATCAGCCCCGGCCCTCCAAATCGAGAAGAAACCGTTTTACTTCCAACCCACAGCCGAATCCGCCGAGTTTCCCTTGCGAGGCAATCACGCGGTGGCAGGGAATCACGATGGGAATGCGATTGGACCCCACCGCCTGCCCCACAGCCCTGGCTCCACGGGGACAACCCACTCCTGCCGCAACCTGCCCGTAGGTCAGTATCTTTCCGTATGGGATTTCCACCAGCGATTCCCAAACTCTTTTCTGAAACGGTGTGCCGAGAACTTCAATGGGAATGTCGAATTCCATGCGCGATCCCGCGAGATATTCTTCAATCTGTCTTTGTGCCAGGTCAAGCAGCGCTGTCGATCCCCCCGATATCCGAAATCCGCAGCGTACCAGGCACTCCCGGAATTCCGATTCGCTTTGTCTGATTCCCATCGCAACCAGGCGTCCATCCGCCTCGGCGACATAAATCCGTCCGATCGGCGATGAAAAAGAGCGAAAGAAACAGGTGCGATTCATTTTAGTGTCCCGTGCCGTCATCGCGAGTTTCGGTTGTAGGGTGGGCTCAAGCCCGTCTGCGGGCTAGCCCACCACGTTGCTACGCGAGGACTTCTTTCCCTGGCAGAAAATCGCGCAACGGGCAATCCTCACATCGCGGCTTCGCGCGGCAGAACTCGTTCCCCACCGCAACAATCTGCGCGTGAAAGTCATTGTAGAGTCCGATATCTTCAGGCAAATTCGTTGTGAACCAGCGTTGAATCGCGTGATATTCCGCTTTCTCCGGCAGCCAGCCGTGCCGGGTCACTACACGATGGGTATAGAGGTCAACAACAAAGATCGGCAATCCGCCCGCATAGAGCAGGATGGAATCGGCGGTTTCGGGGCCGATCCCGTTGACTTGCAAGATTTCTTCCCGCAGCTTTTCAAGCGGCTGACGGAACATCGCAGCAAGGCTTCCGCGATAGTTCTGTTCCAGGAAATTCGCAAAGGCTTTCAGCCGTCGCGCCTTGATATTGTAATACCCGGACGGGCGGATCAGTTCCGCAAGGTCCTTTTCTTCAATTCGGATAAGCGCCCTGGCGGAAAGCATTTTGTGCGCTTTCAGGTTCACAATGGCGCGTTGGACATTCTTCCAGGCGGTATTCTGAGTTAGAATGGCCCCGATAATAATTTCGATGCGTGTCTGCCCCGGCCACCAGTTTCGGTGACCATAATAATCGAGAAGTGTGCGATAAACCGAGAGCAGGTCCGGGACCATCGGCTTGTTTTCTGAGTGACGAGCGGCCATGAGTTCATCCATGCACGAAAAAATCGCGGGCATCTCCGCTGTCTTGCCGGCCTGTAACGAGGCCCCGTGCATAACGGAGCTGATCCGGTCCCTGGATGCGCAATTGCGCAGCTTGGCTGTCCCGTATGAGATCATTGTTGTGGATGACGGGTCAAGCGATGGGACCGGGGACTTGGCGCAGCAGGCCGGCGCGCGGGTCCACCGCCATCCTGTCAATCGCGGCTATGGAGCCGCTGTGAAAACCGGCGTCCGTCTGGCGACCAATGAATGGATTCTCCTGATGGATGCGGATGGAAGTTACCCGGCGGAGGCGGTCCAGGATTTGGTTTCGCATCTTGAAGTCGCGGATATGGTTGTTGGGGCGCGAACGAAGCCGGGAGCCAAGATCCCCCGGTCCCGCCAGCCGATAAAATGGCTTCTGGGCAAGCTCGCCAACTATCTCGCCGGACGGGAGATCCCCGATCTCAATTCCGGGATGCGTCTTGTTCGCCGGGACCTGTTTGAGGATGCGCGTGGTCTCTTGCCGGATGGCTTTTCACTGACCACAACATTGACTCTCCTGTTCTTTTCCGAATCGCGGTATGTGGAGTATATCCCCATCGACTATCACGAGCGGGCCGGTTCCTCCAAGTTCCGTCCCGTGCGGGATACATGGAACCTGACTCTGCTGCTCATTCGAACCGTGCTGCTGTTCAATCCGCTGAAGATCTTTCTGCCGTTGAGCGCCCTGCTCCTGCTCGCGGCGGCGCTCGTGGCTGTTTTGAGTTACACGGTTCTCGAACGATTCCTGGACACGACTTTCGTGGTGTTGCTCCTCTCTTCGATGCAATTCCTGGCCCTCGGATTCCTGGCGGACCTGATCAACCGCAGACGACGGTAGCAGGGGTAGAAGAGGGTGTTCCGCAGAGCTGGTAGGACAGGCCTCTGTGCCTATCATTCCACAGAGCTGGTAGGACAGGCACGGACGCCTGTCCCACCAGTAGGCCAGGCGTCTCTGCCTGGCAGAAAAAGCGCCCGTCCCGTCATCGTCAGGCGCCGCCGTAGGGTGGGCTCAAGCCCGTCTGCGGGCTAGCCCACCAAAGATCTGCTATCCCGTCATCGTCAGGCGCCGCCGTAGGGTGGGCTCAAGCCCGTCTGCGGGCTAGCCCACCAAAGATCTCCGGCGGGGCCGGTGATTGTGTGAAGAAAGCATGGTATACCGAGACCGTGCCTATCCCGTCATCGTCAGGCGCCGCCGTAGGGTGGGCTCAAGCCCGTCTGCGGGCTAGCCCACCAAAGATCTGCGACTCCGGCGGGGCCGGTGATTGTGTGAAGAAAGCATGGTATACCGAGACCGTGCCTACCCCGTCATCGTCAGGCGCCGCCGTAGGGTGGGCTCAAGCCCGTCTGCGGGCTAGCCCACCAAAGATCTGCGACGTGGCGATCTCCGGTTGGCACCTTGCCCACCCCGTCCACCATGTCCACAGGGATAGTCTTGCCCCTTCTCCCTCCGGGAACGGGCCGGGGTCAGGGAAAATCGCGTGGCACCGGCGTCTTGCCGGTGGTGACACACTAGAACGACGGGAATATCGGCCTCAGATAAGCGTGCGCCAGCCGCAATCCCTCATCGAATCGCCCGTTCTTCTGCGAGAACGTCGAGTCCTCATGCTCAACCACCATGTTCCCGTTGTAACCCACTTCGAGCAGCGCTGTGAAAATATCCTGCCATTTCAGCACGCCCCAACCGGGGATACGGAAGCGGAACGCCCCGCCCGTGCAGCCGCGCTGATACATTGTCTCCGGGAGGAACTCTACATCCTTGAGATGAACGTGATGGATACGCGGGGCGAACTCGCGGATGACCCGCAGATGGTCGATCCCCTGCCAATAGAAATGCGAGGGATCATACTCAAACCCGATGGCCTCGCTGGGGACCGCCTCGAACATCAGGTTCAGCCCTTCGGGGCAGATGCCGATGTTGATCCCGTGATTGATATCATCCCCGCCGACCCAGTTCTCGAAGACAACTTTGACGCCGCTGTCTTCGGCGACGCGGGCAACAGGTTCAAACGCTTTTTTGAAATCGGGGATGCTGTCACGGATGCTTTTCGCGGGATCGCGTCCGGTCATGGCCGCGACACATTTCACGCCCATCTTGCCCGCGGCCTGAACCACGGTTTTCATGTAAGCGATCTTCGCCTCGGTCTGGTCCGCCGGGTGGAGATAATTCGTATAGGCCGCCAGGGCGGAAATCTCCAGGTTGTGCTTCGCGAAATCCTCCAGCATTCGTTTCTGCCCGTCCGCCGTGGTAATCGCATCCCCGGCGGGATTGCCCTCGCGGACTTGCACGCTCATGCACTCATACCCGATGTCCTGAAGCACGCGAAGCCGGTCTTCCCGGTAATTATCCAGCACGCCCAGTTTTCGCACAGGTTTCTTTGTTGCAGCCTCGGTTTACCTTTTGCTAAAGCTGATTGACAAACCAAGCTGGGCTTTAGCTCTTTTAACCGGTCTTGTTTTATTCGCCACCGCCATCAGCAAGGTTTTTGGCGTCGTCTATCTTGCTTTTATTTTGGCCGGTTTTATTCTCTTCTTAATTTTGGAAAAAAAGGATAAAAAAGCTTGGGCGGCCTTTTTCTTCTCGTGGCTGGTAATGCTTGTTCTTAGTTTGGGCTATGCGGCTTTTAAACGGCCGCTTTTTGAGCAAATGCTCCCCCGCGCCCTAAACCCCAAAACATTGCTTTCCTTAGCCGCCCCTCTTTTTTTGATTTTAACAGGCGCGATTTTTTACCG
>JAKPRU010000853.1 GCA_029557025.1 Candidatus Omnitrophota bacterium
GTCCTGGCCGACTCCTTCCTGATGATGGAATCGAATATTATACACTCCTGCCGCAAGCGAGACGGTTCCGTAATGATCCCGGCAGTTGCACACGGAATGAGATCCGTACCAGCCTGCCACCACCTGGTCGTTGATGAGAAATTCCACGGCGTCATCACCGTCGACGGCGAACCTGTAGCTTCCATTTTGAGTGATCACCAGCTCACCCTCGATCAGGGTCATGTACCGGTCACCCCGGTTCGGCGCATCGGAAATGATGGAAATCGGCCCTTCTTCCTGCAGGTTGCCGGGGTGTGAATAGGTATCGATGAGTGCCTGGAATTCGGTTCGATTCTGCGGGTGACCGGTGTAATATCCTCCCTGGATTTCAAGAGAATTGTCCGCAACGGGGCGTTCCTTGGAAACCCATTCCCAGATCCTGGCGGGGTTGTCGGGCAGGACGCGCAGAAGGGGATTGCCGTTGAGGGCGACGGTGGTGGACGCGAAGAGATGCCTTCTGCCCTGAACGGGCAAGGCGAGTGGAGAATACAGGCTGACGTCGTAGCCGTCGTGAGCGACACTCGTGTATTCTTTGCCCCAGGAGTGGGCGTCCTGTGGGATGAAGACGCGTTCTAGCACGGTTTCCGAGGCAGTGTCGACGGACCGGTATCCACCGTACAGGACCTTTCGCAACGCATCCATTCTGGACGTGGTCAGGTAATTGAGAAAATTCCCGCTCCACCGGCCCTGTTTGCCCGCTCCACAGCTCCTGTTTTCGCCGCAGTTTTCCCTGGGTTCAAACCTGCTGCTTCCGGTCACGTATTCGTAGCAGCGATTTGCGTCGAAATATCCATAATATTCAATTGCAGGTTTGAAACCGATATCGAGATTTCCGTCTCCATCGATGTCTGAAGCGTCGTTGTAGGCCTCGTAATACAGCTTATGGTCCCGGCCGAGGACAAGCATGACAAGGGGCGGAACGCCGGCGGTCACAAAAGGAGGCACCAGGCTGTAGTCCGCAGCGGATTCGGC
>JAKPRU010000862.1 GCA_029557025.1 Candidatus Omnitrophota bacterium
AGTTTTGGCGAAATGGCTGATGGTTTTCTGGTCGGCCAATAGTTTATCGAAACAACCGTTGCGATTATCGATACAGATGAAGTCGTTTCCGCTTCCGGATAACTTGGCAAAAGGTATTGGCTTGATCATGTCGTATTCCATGTAAGGGAAACTACTGTTGAATCATACCCTTGTCGATGCCAAGGTTCAAATAACGGGCCATGAAAAAGGGATTCTTTATGGAATCTCCCGGCCGGAAACGCGTCAGGACTGATCGGAAGGGGAGATCGGGAAATGGATCTGGAAGCGGGTTCCCTCTCCCGGAGTCGATTCCACGTCGATGCGCGCGCCCATTTCCAGGACAATTCCATGGACTACCGAAAGTCCCAATCCGGGATTTACCTGCTCTCCGCCGGCGTGAATCCCCTTGGTGGTGAAGAACGGCTCGAATATCAGGGGGAGGTTTTCCGGAGGAATCCCTATTCCGTTATCCGCGAACGTTAAAATCACCTCGTTGGCTTTTCCGGGCCGGACGGAAATACAGATTTCTCCACCGTTGGGCAGGGCTTCTTCGGCATTGGAAAGCAGGTTGCCCAGCGCCTGGTGCATCCGATTGGTTTCCAGGGCGATGACCGGAACGGGCTGGAGATCGACCTTCATATGAATGCTATGTTCTTCGAGCGGGCGTTCCACCAGATGGGAGAAAGTCAATACGATCTCGGTCAAATCGGCCAAATCGGCCCGGGCGACGTCTTCTTTGGCGAAGCTCAGCAGCGACTGCGTGATTTTGGAGGCCCGGATCGCCGCCTCGGAAGTCATTCGGAGGGCACGCTTCATGCTGGCGACGTCGCCCCGGGTTAACGCGAAATCGACGAAGGTGGCGACTCCTCCCAGAATATTATTGAAATGGTGAGCCACTCCACCGGCCAGCGTGCCCAGCGAGGCCATTTTTTCGGCGGCGGACAACCGCTCGGCCAATCGCGTGCGACGCGTTTCGTCCACGATCCAGATCGACACGCCGAGGCGCGATTCGGGATCTTCCCCGATCGGCGAGAGGATGAACATCAGATTCTGTTCCTCTCCTTCCGGCGTGGTTTCGCAGATTTCAAAATGGCTGGTTTCCCCTTTATGGAAGGTTCGGTTCAGCAGTTTTTCCAGCAGTTTGTGGCGGGCGTCGGGCACAATGGTGTAAACACTTTTTCCGATCAGATCCGGAGACAGGTTCAGAAATTTTTCCGCCGGAGAATTCCAGCAGACGATATTGAACTGGCGGTCCGTCGCGAGAATGGCGATCGCGGAATTCGCCAGTAATTGGCGATAGAAATCATTTTCTTTTTCAAACGGATGGTCTAGTTTCGTCAGGGACATTATTGGTGATTTCTGCCTGCTTGTTCAGAGGGAATAGCCAGTTTCATTTCGCCCGACGGAGCGGCGAAAACTTCCGGCTTGATGATCAATAACGTTTCGAATTCCAGGCCGTCTTTATCTTTGACCAGAAACGAATGACCGACGCTCGTCGTGCGCCCGGATTCGGTTCCCGCTCCGATAATCAGGAAATCATCGCTCGGAAGCAGAACCTGAAAAGTCAGCGGTGTCAGCGGATACTCCTCCGGCTGGGAGACCATCATATACTTTCCGTCCTGCTGAATGAAGTGAGACTTCCTCTGGATCGTACGAATTTGTGGCACGGCCGTGATCAATACCTGGGAAGGGTCATCCTCATTGAGGGTGCAGACCATCATCAGAATCTGTTCTCCGGAGGGATAATCCATTCCTGAAATCGTGCGATCTTCCCGGAACAGGAAAAGGGTCTGTTCGCCCCGGTATTGTTTTAGCACGATGGGAAGCGGCCGCCCCGGAACGGCGACGGCGACGGATTCGATTATCCGCCTTCCGGTCATTTGTTTGAGAAGTTCGGCGATATCCGGCCAGACGGTATTGTTCCCGATGCCGATCCGCAATCCGTTAAATCCGAGTACCGGCGTGCGAACCAGATTCACCGATTCTTCATTCAGATAAGACCATAAAGGTTCGGATTCACTGGCGGTTCCG
>JAKPRU010000880.1 GCA_029557025.1 Candidatus Omnitrophota bacterium
CGCCATCCGCCGTCAAACCGCTATCGAATTGGGCATCGTTGTTCCGCCGATTCGCATCCGCGACAACATGCAGCTGCCGCCGAGGGTGTATGTCATTCGCATTCGTGGAAACGAGATGGCTCGTGGAGAACTTCGTCCCGACCGCCTCCTTGCGATGCACCCCTCCGGCCAGGATACGGACGAAGATATTCCGGGAATCAAAACGCGGGAACCGGCTTTCGGGCTGCCTGCGAAATGGATTGAAAAAGACGAGCGAGCCAGGGCGGAAATGGCCGGGTATCAGATTATTGAACCGGCAGCGGTACTCGCCACGCACCTGTCGGAGGTAATCAAAAACAACGCCCACGAACTCCTGGGACGACAGGAAGTCCAGGAACTGCTGGACAACCTGAAAGAACGCAACCCCGTCCTGGTCAAAGATGTGCTCGAAACGGTTCATGTCAAAGTGGGGGTCATTCAGAAGACACTCCAGAACCTCCTTCGGGAACGGGTTCCCATCCGTAACCTGGAGGTGATTCTCGAAACGATCTCCGACTACGCCGAATCCGCCAACCACAATCCCGACACCCTCAGCGAGTATTGCCGAATCGCGCTGGCCAGAACCATTACGCACGCTTACCTCGATCAGAGCGGGAAACTGCCGGTGATCAGTCTGGACCCGCGGATCGAGACAAAACTGCTGGATGCCATGCAGAAAGCAGGCCCGGCGGGAATCATGGCAGTGGATCCCGGCTACGGAGAACGTCTGATTGGGCGGATTTTAAGTGAGGCGGACCGGGTAATCAGCCAGGGGCTGCATCCGGTCCTGATTACATCCCCGCAGATCCGGGCGCATTTGAAACGGATGTGCGAGCGAAGAATCCCCAGTTTGGTGGTACTGTCTTTCAATGAAGTCGCGGCAGAGGTGAACCTGCGCCGCGTGGGAACAATTCCGTTTGAGGATGCCCCGCGCAAGGCAGAGGAGCCGGCAGGAACTCCGGCGTAATAAGGAATTCGTAAGGGATAGAAAGGAAGGGCCGAATCGTGCGAGTCAAAAAGTTTACCGCTCCGACAATCAGCGAGGCCATGCGTCTTGTGAAGAACGAACTGGGCGAGGATGCC
>JAKPRU010000898.1 GCA_029557025.1 Candidatus Omnitrophota bacterium
GAACAAACCTGACTCAGGTCCCCGCGTAATCTCGGATGAAGCAAAAACTCAACTTGCATCGCTTCTCGATTTTGCGATTGCAGGTTTGCCTGAGAAGTTCACGCGGCACGGGAACTGTTACGACGAACACGAGGGCCATCCATTTCCGGCGGATCATCCTGCCGTGCGCCTGGCGGCTATTGTGTGGATCACTCGGGATTATGGTGTTATGGAACTTGTTCCTTCAATCGTCAAGTTCCTTGATTTCGAGCTGAATTACCTCACAAAGATGCGCGAAGTGGATATCGGGAGGGGTCATCTCGATATCGATCTGCTCCAGGTCATCCGGCAGATGGAAATACACAACCAGCCGGTATTGGAGATGCTGCTTGCCTTGGGTCCGAAAAGTGTGGACCCGTTGATTCAATACCTTGAATTGAAGCAGCAAACGGAATTGGATCTTTTCGGGTACGAATCATTCCGGGTAATGAAAGCCATCGGAGTGTTGAGCGAGCTGGATACAGCGGGCCATGTGTCGGAAGCACAGGCATCGCGTATAGTCGGGGCCATCGCAGGTCTAAAGGGCGATACTGCAACAACCGGCGCCGGGCAGATGGCGTGGCAGTACCGCGTGGATCTCGATCATATCTCGAATTTCTACGGTTGGTATGCCAAAGATCCGGCGAGCGCGATTGTTTACGTTGAAAGCAACTATACCCTTCCGTTGCCCGATAGACATAAGCCGATAAGGCCGAAAAAGACCGAATAGACGAATGGCTTATTCGGTATTGTGAAATCCGGGGCGCGAGTGTCCAGGACTTTTCGCTCGCGCCCTATTGAAGGTCCGATGGACCAAACAGGAATTGGGAAGATCACCGTAGAGACCCGTAATCTCGATTTTCCCGTGAACAAGTCCGCGCATTGCCGGCTATGAGCATCGAGATGATCTGCGTGGACAGGATTCGAGTCCAAGACCCGGGGGAGACCGGAGCGGGCGAGCCAAAAATGTGCGGCGTTTTAGTCCGCTCCGTGTCTCCCCCGGATTTTGGGAGGGGAGGTTTCTGTATTCCCTCCGGGATCATCCCAGATGAAAATCCAATTCCAATTTCTCGTTCGCCGCGAGCATCTCATCCCAGGTCACGACGCGGTTCCGGTAAGACGCGGTACGTCCGAGAATCGTGGTCAATATACTGTTGGCCCCGTCCTCTGCGTGGTTCATATACTTGCCCGAACGAATGGCCTGGATGAAATCCTTGCAGTTGTTGTTCACACCGATATCCCAGGTGTTATCTCGCTCGGTGCCTTCCCAGTCGTTTTTCCCAATCTCTCCCACAATTGAGACCGGATCGGTTCCCCACGAATCCGAACAATAATGCGCGTGAAGAACGCCCAGCGATCCGAATACTCTCCCCCCAGATTGTTGTACCGCCTTACGAACCGGGAGCAATTCAAGTCAATCACCGGCCCCACCACAGTCACGCTCGGAATGACAATACCTGTCCCACCTATTTGTGTTTCGAGCATGAGCAGGGGGTATGATTTCTGTACATCTTTCCCCTCAAAAGTGTAAGAATACGGCAGTATCGAATCATCGCAACGGATGGGAGGAATTCCGATGAGTGTGCGGATGACACGACGCTGGTTTATGAAGCAGGCGTTTCGGAGCGCCGGACTGGGAATCTGCATCACAGGAAGTTCCGCCTGGGCGCGGGACGTTTCGCCGAACGACAAGATCGGCATCGGGATTGTCGGAGTCGGCGGGATGGGAACGCAACACCTTCGGGTGTTGCTGCGGAATCCCGGCGCGCATATTCACGCGGTCTGCGATGTGGATCAGGCTCGTCGCGATGAGGCTAAGGCGCGGGTCGATGACGCTTACAAGAACACGGATTGCCTTTCCTGCAATGATTTCCGTGATCTCCTGGAGCAACCGGGTATTGACGCCATTCTCATCGGGACCCCGGATCACTGGCATATCCCCATCAGTATCGCGGCCTGCAAAGCGGGTAAAGATGTCTACAGTGAAAAACCGCTGACTCACACGATCAATGAAGGCAAAGCCCTGATCCGCGTGGTGCAGCGCTATGGGCGTGTGTTTCAGACCGGCACGCAGCAACGCTCCAGCCGGGAGTTTCGGTTCGCCTGCGGATTGGCTCGGCAAGGCAAACTCGGCAAAGTTCACACAGCGGAGCTCCATTTGCCCACCGGCGGCCGTACCGGCTGGGTTCCCGACACGGATCCCCCGCCGGGTCTCGATTGGGACCTCCGGCTTGGACCGGCCCCCTGGGTGCCGTTCAACCAGGCACGTCATCCGGGGGGATTCCGCTCGTTCTGGGATTACTCCGGCGGAGCGCTGACCGACTGGGGAGCGCACCATGCCGACACCGCGCAATGGGGCCTTGGAACAGATGACACCGGCCCCATCTATGCTGAAGGAATCGGAGTTCTACCGGCGGATGGTATCGCCGAAACATTTGACACCTTCAATGTTACACTGACTTACGCGAACGGCGCGAAAATCGTAACGAAACATCCCGAACACGGGGTTCGGTTCATCGGCTCGGCCGGCTGGGTACATGTCTGGCGCGGCGGGATCGAGGCCAAACCGATCGATTTGCTCCGTGAGACGGTCGAGATCGACAACGAGCAGATCACCATGGACCCCACTAAGCAACAGGACTGGCGAGTCTGGGCCAGCCCCGCTCATCATGAGAATTGGCTCCAATGTATCCGAACCCGCAAACGGCCGGTCTGCCACGAGGAAATCGGCCACCGTTCCATTACAGTTTGCCATCTGGCCAATCTCTGCATGAGACTGGGCCGCACGCTGCAATGGGACCCGGTCAAGGAGGAGTTTGTCGGAGACGACGAAGCGAACCGATATCTATTCAGACCCTATCGCGCGCCCTGGCGTTTGTAGAGCCGGATAACGGATGGAGAGGACAAAGCAATGAAAATACATGCAGCTATATCGGTTTTTCTAATTCTCTCGTTTTTCGCGCTTCCGTCCTGGGGTGCGGATGTGGAATCCCTGATTGAGCCGCTTGGTTCGTCGGATGAATCCTCGCGCCGGGCGGCGTATCAGGCGCTTGTCGAACAGGGACCGGAGGTCCTGGAGCGGCTGTTCCAGGCCATGGATCCCGAACAGAAAACGCTCAACCTGTGGGCCAGGAACACGGCGGAGCGAATTGTCCATAATGCGGGCAGCCCGGGCGCGGAGCCTCAGCGTGTTCAGGCGGAATCCGCTCTGTTAAGCGTGATTCAATCCACCTATCCCCGCCAAACCAAAGAGTTTGCATTGCGGCTCCTCGCGCGGATTGGGACGGAACGCTCGGTCCCGATTTTGGCGGAAGTACTCAATGACAAGATACATCGGGAGACGGCACGATGCACGCTGGTTATGATTCCATCGCGTAAGGCGACTGCCTCGCTGGTGAAAGCCTTGAAAGGCACGGAAGATCCGAACTGGAAAGTGGCTTTAATCAATGCGCTTGGGGAACGGGGAGACGCGGCGGGCAGATCGCCTGTTCTGAAAGCTCTCCAGGATGAGAATCGGGAGGTACGACTTGCCGCGATTTCCGCGCTTGGCAGAATAGCGGATGAAAAGAGCGTCTCCGCGCTGTGGAAGGTCTGGGAGAAAGACGATTCATCCGAGAAAGCCGCCGCGACGGATGCGCTTCTGAACGCGGCGGAAGAGATGTCCCGGTCACCGAAGAAAGAGAAAGAAGCCAGGAAGATTTATGACCGGTTGCAGATCGCCGAGCGGTCGTGATAATAAGGGCACGCGAATCAGCGAAATCAGGTGCAGCGTTGGGAAAAAGGCAAAACGAAACCACTATATTCAATCTCGAAGATATTCTACTGGAAATGGCCTTCTGGGTTCTTCTGACCCAGATAATGGCGACCGCGATATATTTCACCGGCAAGTTCTCCAATCCGCAGATTCACAAAGAACTGATCGCCCAATTCTGTGCGGCTACGGCAGTGGGATTGTGGTTCGCGGCTCGAGCCATTCGAGGAGAGTTTCGAATCCGGTTTACCGCCTGTTATGTTCCGCTGACATGGCTCATTCTGTGGTCGGCATTTCGGACACTGACTTCTCCCACTCCCCTGTCGACACGGAAATTCATGCTCGTGGCGCAGGTTCTGATAGCCTTGCCGGTCTGGGTTGATTTGCTGGAATCTCGAAGACGTCGCCTGCTCCTGGTTTGGGGAATCTTCCTGACGGCCTGTGCGATTGGGGGAGCGGCATTGCTGGAATCGTTCGGCTATTACCCGTACCCGCTCACTCCCGGCGATTATCACCGCCAACGGCTCGGTTCGTTTCTGGGACACAACAATCCCGTGGCGGCGTATCTTCTCGTCGGCAGCCTATACGGGATCGGGCTGGCGATGCGATTTCGTGACCGATCATGGAGCATGATCCTTTATATCATTCTTGCGGTAAATCTCTATTTATTCCTGCTTTCCGGCACTCGGGGCGCGTGGATTTCGTTTCCTTTCGCCATGGCGGCGCTGTTCCTGGGCGTTTTCGGATTTCGAGTTCCAAGGATCGCTCCACAGACCGCACGAAGAATGCTTTTGCCTGTGCTGGTTTGTCTCGTACTCGGTATCGTTGCCGTGGTCGCGTACAACCTGGTTGCTCTCGATCCCGATACGCCCAGTTTCATGGATCGGATCTATGATCTGAAATTCGCTTATGCAGGGACCTACCCTCGCACCTGGACCATGTCACTGAAAATGTTCGTGGAAAATCCCCTTTCGGGGGTGGGATTCGCTGCCTGGTCGTTCATGTATCCGTTTGCCCAGGGCGATTGGTTCACAAAGTATCCTGATACAAGCCTGGGGCTGCCTGGAGTGGGCCAGTACACTTTGCGCGCTCACTCAGACTATCTGCAACTCGCCGCCGAACTCGGCATTCCGGGTGTGCTGCTGTTGATCTGGCTGTTGATCTGCTATTTTCGAGAGGTTTGGCGATTCATCTCGAAAGAGCCACGTTCCCAGTTTGCAACCCTTGGCTTTGCCGCGATGACCGCAACCATGGCGCACGCCCTGGTATTTTTCCCATTCCACGAGGCGGCCGCCTCCTGCCCGTTTCTGGCTGCCTGGGCGCTGTTTATTGTCAGCCGAGGCGGCAGAGGTGAGGTCAGAGGTGAGAGTATTTACCCCGATCGCTTCTTTCAATTCTCCGGTCCCAATGCGCGCTGGATCACCGCCCTGGGCGCAGTTTTCTTCCTCCTGTTTGCCACACGACCCGTGGGGAAATTCGTTACGGCGGATACCCTCAGCAGTCAAATGTGTGTAAAACTTCCGAATGGGCAGACCAGCAAGCTGGGATGGGGATACAAAGCCGGCGCCGTTGTGTGGGAAAACTGGGCAAGCGATTACGAACGCCAGGGAAAGTACGATTATGCTTTGTCGGCCCTTCAGGAAGCGAAGTTGGCACTGGAAAAGAGCCTCGAACTTGATCCGAATTTCCCCCAAATCTCCTATCAATATGCCGCTCTCTGTTTTCGAATCGCCGATCTGAAATACCGAATCGAAAAAAAGACCGATGCGTATCAGGAAGCCATGAAAGCGATCGAGCAATCCCTGAAGGTTTACACCTGGCATGGGTCTTTCCACATGTTGGCTCGGTGCGCCACCGTTCTCTGGAAAGAGACGGGGGATGAGCAGTACTACCAGATTGCCGTAAAAAATCATGAACAGGGATTGCGGAACTATCCGCTCAATTTTCCGGAGATCGCCAATTTGGGCAAGCTGTATTATGACCATGGGGACAAACAGAAAATCATTGATTTGTTTTTCACCAACTATGCTCGGTTCAAGGAACACCAGGCCGAATTCCTCGCACTGCTGTCGGAACGGGGACGAATCGCATGGATACAAAATCGTCCCACAGACGCGGATTTCTACCTGACGATGTGTTCCGCGCTGGACAGTCAGAACTGGGAAAGACGATACTCCCTGGCCCTGTTCTTCTTGCAGTACAAGCGATTCGATGCGGTTTTGCGCGTGTTAAAAGAACATTTGCAGGTGCAACCGGATGAATTCCAGCTCATGCCGCGCTTGTTTGATGTGTGGATTCAAAACGGCGATCCGCAACAGGCTGTCGAGACCGCCATTCAACTCTTCCAGGAAACCGATTACAGCCCTGTGATGCACAGCCACCTGCGCGCAATAACCGCAACCTTTCTTCTGAAGAGAAAATATGAGGAGGCGGATCGGTTGCTTGCCGGTCTTCCCGATTCCTATACAGCGCCGGTCAGAAAAGACCGTGCGCTCACCCAATGGCTGAAAGGCGATCCATTGGGAGCGATGTCAAGTTGGACGCTTTGGTTGCGGGAACATACGGATGATGCGGATGCAAAGACCGGCATCATGGCGACTTTCTATCTTCTATCTCCGCAGGTTTAACTCAACTTTGACTTGGAGGTCACCAATATGAGAGTATTGATCGTCGGCAGCGGAGGAAGGGAACATGCGTTGGCGTGGAAAATCGCTCGGTCTCCTCACCTTACAAAACTGTTTTGCACGCCCGGCAATCCGGGTATCGGGAATCATGCGGAGTTAATCGCTGCCGGGTCAGGCTCCGTGTCCGATATTGCAGACTGGGCTAAAGAGAACGAAATAGACCTGGTTGTAGTCGGTCCTGAAATTCCGCTGGCCGAAGGGATTGCGGATTGTCTTCATGAGCGCGGTGTGCCGGTTTTCGGTCCGGATCGGAAAGCTGCGCGAATCGAAAGCAGCAAGGTATTTGCCAAAGAGTTGATGGATCGCCACGGAATCCCGACAGCCGAATTTGTGGTCTGCGATACGGTGAGTCAAGCGGAGGAAGCGATCCGTCAATTTACATCCGCGGGCAAACAGGTCGTTGTGAAAGCGGATGGCCTGGCGGCGGGGAAAGGGGCGATTGTCACCAAAGGTCGGGATGAAGCGCTGGAAGCCGTCCGACGGGTGATGGTGGACCGTATGTTCGGTTCTGCCGGGGATCGCGTGGTAATCGAGGAACGTCTTCGCGGCCCGGAGACCTCGATTCTGGCCCTGACAGACGGAGAGCATCTCGTTGTCCTTCCGCCCTCACAGGATCACAAGCCGATCGGGGAGGGCGACACCGGACTCAATACGGGAGGCATGGGCGCATACAGTCCGGTTCCGCTGGTGGATGACAGCCTCCTGAACCGCATCGTCAAGACCATTTTGCGTCCCACTATCCGGGCTATGAAACTGGAGGGATGTCCGTATCGCGGAACCCTGTACGCCGGTTTGATGATCGTGAACGGAGACCCTTATGTGATCGAGTTCAACTGCCGGTTCGGCGATCCGGAGACCCAGGCGGTGCTTCCGGTTGTGGAGGAGGACCTCCTGCCGTTACTGAAACAGTCTGCCGAGGAGAATCTCGGTCCCGACCGTATCGTAAATGCAAATGGCGCTGCGCTTTGTGTGGTAATGGCATCCGGCGGATACCCGGAGTCCTACGAGACGGGGAAATCCATCGACGGGCTTGAAAATAATTTGGGTGAGGGAATCGTTGTTTTTCACGCGGGGACCGCGATGAAAGATGGGCGCTTGGTGACTGCCGGAGGTCGAGTGCTTGGGGTGACCGGGGTCGGGAGAGACTTTCGTGAAGCGGCCAAACGAGCATATCAGGGAACGTCGCAAATCTCGTTTGATAAAGCGTACTATCGTCACGATATCGGATATCGCGTTTTGGGAGTCACTTGATAATTTTCAATATCTCTTTGAACTCCGGTTTTGCGGCATCCTCCAGCATCTCCAGCAGCGCGGATTCCACGCTGGTGATGGTCACGCCTGCCTGACGCATCCGTTCGAGAGCGACATCCCGGCATTCGGTGCACCGTGAGGAGGTTGCCTCAAACGGCACATGAACCTGGTATCCGTGCCCCACCAAATCCAGCGCCGTCTGCAACACGCACACATGGGCCTCGATCCCCACCAGAATCACCTGCCGACAGGCACGCTCCGAGAGAAAGTGCATCACCTCCCCAGAACCGCAACAGCTGAACGTCGTCTTTGGGAAGATCAGATCGGAGGGAACTTGCTCCCGAATTTCCGCCGCCAGCGGTCCGAGTCCTTTGGGATATTGCTCCGTGGCAATGACAGGCGTGTTCAGCACCGAGCATCCGGTCAACAATCGAAGCGTCTGCTCGATCACCCGTTCCGGCTCCTGAATCACCGGAATCAAACGCTCCTGGATATCCACAATAATGGCTACCGCGCTGGCCGCTCGAAGGATTCCCGGATGCCGTCGATACGTTCTCCTGTCAATCATTCGCCCTATTTCCTTTCCTTGCCGCCCAACAGCCCTTGTTTTTCCATAATGCTCTTCGTCAGGTCTTTCCTCAGGTAAAGGATCGTGCCTTTCGGCGGTGAGGTATCGTATTGAATCTCATCGAATACCGATCGGATGATATGCACGCCCAATCCACCCGGTCTGATATCGCTCAAATCACGCGACTTGATTTGCTCAAGAGGAACTTTCTTGCCGTAATCCCGAAGGGTGATAGACAGCTGCTTGTCCCGACAAGTGACATTTAATTCCACCGCTCCGTCTTTCCTGCCTTCATAGGCGTGGCGCATGATATTGGTGAATGCTTCATCAACTCCAAGTGTCAACAGGTTGCACTCCCGTCCTGGAATCAGGTACATCTCCAACACGGCGCGAAGCATGAGACGGACATGTGCCCATATCGTCGGATCGCTGGGAAACGTTACACGAAAACCGTTCATGATACCTGCCGGGCAAGGATTCCGCCTTCCGCCGGAATAGAATGACGGCAAATCTTCTCTCCCCTCCTGTAACTCTCCATTAGTCCCGTGTGTCCCATTCGTCTCATCCCCTGAAAACGCCCTCTCTCATTAACCCTATCCCGATTGCTTTAACGCTTCAATCCTTCGCCGGGCGTTCGCGGCTTCCTCTTCCATACCGTGTTTCTTACACATCTCTTCCAGTTCTTCCCAATAGGGGATATAGCCGGGGTTCAACCGGAGAATCTGCCGTTGCTGCTCGATCATGGCTTCCACCGCGCCCAATCGCGCACAGATGTCCCGCAAGGCCAGGTGGGACGAGAAATCATCTTGAAGCCGCAAAGCATCCAGATAGGCATTGGCCGCCTCTTTCAAAAGACCCGCCTCGTAATAGGCCTCACCAAGATACATGTAGTTCATCGGCTCCAGGGGATCGAGAACCACTGCCCACTGAAACTTGTCCAGCTCGATTACTCCCCGCTGACGCGCTTCAAACCCCCGCCGAAGATAAACATTCGACAAAAACGGAAGGACCAGTGGAATCATCAAAACCAGGCAAAGGCACACCCCATAAGCCGGATGGAAAGAACGCTTCCCTCTCGCTTCTGACAGTCCCCCTCTCCCTTCCGAGAGACTCCCTCTCCCCCCGGGAGCGGGTTGGGGTGAGGGAGTTCCAGGAAGCAAGATAGACAACCAAATCAACACCGCGACTGTGCTTGCCGGCAAATGAAACGGAAAACTGGCCAAGGCATGGAAAACGGCCATCATGAATCCCAGGAATATCGCCGTCAGAAGCACGCGACTTTCCCCGCCCGCCCGACGGAGGGTTTGTAATGACCTCTTGATTACCGAAACCAGCAGCCACAGCAACAGAAAAACGCCCGGAATCCCGCTTTCCGCGCACGTTTCCAACAACTGATGATGGGGTTGATCCACCAGTTTGACATAGGGGCTGGGATGTGCCCGTCCCTGTAATTCATAATTCTTACCCTGGTAGGTCATGGAGTACGCCTGGAAATTGCCGAAACCGATTCCCAGAAACGGATGCTCGTTAATCATCAACCGCGTAGTGCGCCAATTGAATCGACGTGCCGCAAATCCGGTCCGCCATTGCGCCGAGGCTTTCGCCTGGTCCAGGACACTTCCTTCCCGACCGTTATATGGATTATCCGTGCAATAGAATGTCACTATCCCCGCTGCCAGGAAAAACAAAACATATAGCCGCGTACCCGGCAGGTCTCGCAATCCGTAACGGACAGTAGGAAGGAAAAGACCAAATACACTGGCCAGGACCAGTGCCAAAGCCGCTCCCACACAAAAAGTCGTCACAAACACGGCAACGCATAATCCCACAACAGGAACCGTAACCAGGCTAAACCACCATCGCGACACGCCGCGAGCGCATCCGTGCGCGATCAGAGCGGGAAACAGAATCACCAGGTAACCCGCAACAAAGTTTGGATTGCCCATCGTCGAGACAATCCGCGCGCGCCAGTCGTTCACACCGCCGGTTGTTTGAATGAAATCCACCCCGTAATCCTGAAGTACCGCGTACAGGGCGATTATCAAAACGGGAAAATGAAGCCACGCGATCAGGGCAGACCGGTTCTCGCGTTGAGTCCACAATTGCCGACAAATCGCCCAGAACAGAACCGCCGTAATCGGGCCGGCGAAATCCCGCACCTGTCGAAACGAATGAAATCCCGTCAGGATTGTGATCGCAGACCAGGCCAGGAACAGACCAATCGGCCACCACAGAGGGTCTCGCACCGGAGTAAAAACCCGTCTCGACCCGGCAATCCACACAGCCGTAATTGCCAGGGTTAATACCTGGAACAAGACTCGTTTCGGAAGGAGGTACGAATCATAGGAAATCGGGGAGATAAACAACGGCACGACTACCGCAGTCAGAATTGCCAGACCGCGAACAAGTCTCCAGGAAAATCCATCCTGCCCGTTCTTATCCATTCCCGATACTTTCTTTGATGGAATTCGGCTCATTGGAAGTCATGTCCGGCTGAAGCAGGAACACGGTTCCCCACGGCAAGTATTCTCCGTAGTAAGAATCGGTAAATGATCGCTGCTCCAACAGCAATTGTGCGCCGCAATCTTTCCAAAGGCTTACCCCGCGCCACTGGGCCACGTAAGCGGGCGGGATGGTCGAGCAGATCGGACGTTTATCCTTCAATGTCAGGATAATCCCGGCCCAGACATCCTCATACCATTCCGTTGGTGTTCGATACTTGCCCAGCGGAAGCGGCTTGAGCCGGATACCGATCCCCTTCCCTGCCAGCTTCTCTCGATACCACGGCAACGCCAGGAAACCGTTTCCGATAGGATCCACATCCGGCCTGCGATGTTCCACGGTCTGCTGATAAATCAGAGGGAAAATCTCGTTGTCCTGGGATGGTTCGTACAAGCCGACAAGGAGCAAAGCATTTGGCGGAAGAACCCGCAGAACATCCTCGCTATACTGAAAAGCCTCTGTGTCATCTCGAACAAGGGCGACCCTCCAGTAGGCACGTACAACAGGAAGCAACAGCAACAGGAGACACAGCAAGATCACCCCACGTTCCGTTAAATGCAGCTTCCCAATACACCATTCCAAACCCAGACAAACAAGCGGAGCGGAGACCAGAAGAAAAGGCAACACAAAAACATCTCGATCCCCCACCAGGTAGAACAGAAAAAAAGCCGCGTAAATGCAGAGAACTGAAAGATAGATCACTGTGCATCGCTTTTCTCGTCGATACAACCGCCACATTCCAACAAAGAGCAGAGGCAGGAATATCCCCCAGGGCCAAAACAGGGCGCACAAATCCAGGAAAAATGCCTGGAGCGGCGAGTTCAAGAACCGGGACAGCCCCCGCAAAAGATTCCCAGCAAACTCCCCGCCGGCTAGTAAAGCCATCCATCCCTGGAACGACGCGGGATGATACCAGTCCAACTCCACACCCGCGCGAGACCGGATCATTGGAATCAAAAGGAGCAGAAGCGGCAGTATGATGAGCAAGAAAAACCGCTTGCGCACTTGCCACAGCATCCAGACAAGAACCGGCAGAACGATATAGTGATGGACCAGCGCGACTCCCGCCAGAAGCCAGGCAAAACCGGAGAAATCTTTTCCCGGCTGTCTTGCACAAAGGCTGAGATACAGCGCAACCGAGACGAACAGCGCCAGCAGGGCATACACTTCCGCCGAGCGGGCGATACCCCAGAAAACCGGCGCGGTTCCCATCCAGAGAACGCAAGAGATCCGGGATAGGCGTTCCACCGGTCCGTGATTCATCGCAAGTGTCTCAGCCGCTCGATACAGGAAAACCAGCGCGCACGATGCACACAGGGCCGACAGGATGTGTATGCGCATCATGACGGTTCCAAGAGGCACAATGGACAGGAGTTTTCCCAGGACGACATACAGCGGATATCCGGGGGGGTGCGGGACTCCCAAGGTGGCACAAGCCGTGATCAACTCCGGGGCATCGCCCCAGGGAAGCGCCGGGTGCAGTGTTGTCAGGTAGAATCCGAATGCACACAAGAACAGCGCCGCCGAATTCATCGGCGCCAAGTGACAGACACGAACATTCGAGGTGGAAGGCACGTTGACGTCGGCGGATCGTATGAGAGACTTAGTCAAAATTGTCCCGATAATACCGAAAAAAACCTTGCGTAAAAACCTGCTCGGATTTGCGGCATTATACCTGATCCTTGTGGCAATTGTCACTTGGCCCGCCATTTTGAATCCGGCCTGCCTGGCTTTTCCGTACGAAGGCGACCGGGGGGCGAATGTCTGGAACCTGTGGTGGGTGGCGCACTGTATGACCCGCCTACAAGATCCCCGATGGACGCCACTTCTGTTTCATCCGGATGGCTGTTCGCTTCTGCACCACTCTCTTTCTCCGTCAAATGGGCTGCTTCTGGCGCCGGTGACTCTCCTTTTCGGTCCGGAAGCCGCATATGGCACCGCATTTTTTCTCTGGAGTATCCTGACCGGCCTGGGAGGAATGGTCTGGTCGCGGCGATGGCTCGACCGACTCTGGGAGCAATGGCTTGCGGGATTTTTCATGGTCTGTTGCGCCTATCGCTTTGCGCACCTGGATCACCTCAACGTGTTCTCGACTGCCGGGATACCATGGGCCTTTTGGGCATTTGACCGATGGAAAGATAAACACGGTCTGCGCATGGCGCTGCCGTGCGGCGTGATCTGGATTCTGACGATATTCTCCTGCTGGTATTACGGAGTGGTGGTCGGTCTCTACGGCGTGGCCCGATTGTTGGAGATTGTGTGCAAGCGGAAATCCTTACGAGAAATTGGAGTAGCCCTGATCCCATTTGCCCTGACCTTGATGGTTGTGGCGGGATATCTCGGCATTCCTCTACCCGGTCCCTCGGCGAAGCCCGATGACATACCGCTTGGAATCAAAGTTTTCTGGTCCTTGCCGCTTGATTCCCTGGTCCGTCCTGCCTGGCTGAATCCCCTCTGGATGTTGCCGGAGTTTCGCGTTCATCCGGGAATTGTCTTTTTGATTCTGGCGGCGATTGAGATCGTTCGCAGAATTCAAGAGCATGAAAAACAGGCCTTTCTCTTGTGGATTGCATTAGCTTATGCGGCGCTCGCCCTGGGACCGGTGTTGAAGGTGGACATGAAAGTCTTTCCTGTTCCTCTTCCCGCATACATCTGTCTGTTGATCCCCGGATTGAGCCAAATGAAAGTGTACACACGGTTCCTGTACCCGGCAACGATTTGTCTTGCCCCATTGGCTGTTCTGGGTGTGCGGTGGTTAGTCGACAAACTTGGAGAGGAGCATCCGCGTGTCTCTTTCCCTGTTCTCCAGGCAATAGTTTTTCTACTGGTGGGATTTTCATTCTGGTTCGAGCAGGCTCTACCGCCGTTTGCCTCTGCGACCGTCTATTCCGGGAAGACTCAAGTAGCCGATGATGCCCCCATTCAGGCCATCCGGGAGGCGCGTGGCGCGGTGCTGGAACTACCGTTTGGCACCAGTTCCGTTGTCGGGATGCACTTGGCCCGTCAAACCCGCCACGGGTTACCGTTAGTCATCGGGGAAATCTCTCGAATGCAGAATTACCGCAAGACGTTCCTGGACCGATTTCCATCTCTTCTCCTTCTGGACCGGATGGTCACGGAGGAGCGAGCCTGGTCTGAGCCATCCATCCATGAAGCAGCGGAGACCTTTGCACGGGATAACGAAACACTCGGTATCGGGGCAATTGTCGTTACGGAGTCGTTATGTACACAGCAGGGAAAAAAGCGGATTATGGAGTTCCGAAATTACTTGGGGAACGATGTTCAACTGATTATTATTCGCGAATG
Source organism: Candidatus Omnitrophota bacterium (assembly GCA_029557025.1). Taxonomy (GTDB): domain Bacteria; phylum Hinthialibacterota; class Hinthialibacteria; order Hinthialibacterales; family JAKPRU01; genus JAKPRU01. The sequence continues at coordinate 14,081 of JAKPRU010000898.1, forward strand.
ATGCGGGGGGAGATTGCCTCACAGCGCCCATTCCTATCTTTATGGGGTAGATCGTTGTATAGGAAAGTCTTTCAGATGCTTGTTCCAAACGGAGAGATTAAAAACTATCACATCTCCGACAATTTGACGTTTCCATACCCCACCGGATGGGCCGTGAAGAGGAATCTTACGTTTGAGATCGTCGGCTCTTGCGATGAGATCGGCCTCGGTCAGCCCACTGATGGCTATCAAAACCAAGTAATAGATGGGCTTATCCGCTTTTTCAGAGGCCCATTCATATAGAAAAGAATCTCTGTATTTGTATTTCAAATCTTCGCTGATGCCGGTGACCAGAAATTCTGGGATGAAGGTTTGACGGTCTTTGGGATTGGCCTTTGGATCTTCCGGATCTTTGATTTCGATAAACAGAAACCGATCTGTGAGTTCCACAATGAAGTCCACCGCCTTTATGCAATGGCAGAGGCCATGAGTACTGCCATCGTCAAACTTTCTTGCGGTTGCGCTGGACGGAAAGGATATTTGGAGATCGCCTTCTGTGAACACAGTCATTTAATCAGACTCCCCAGGCTTCTCTCCACTTCACGGTCGTACAGATTCGCAAATGTTTCCGCGATGGCATTCGGGTCAATTTCCAGATATCGATCCGCCGTCCGGCAACGAATTTCAGCATTCTCCGTGTCACGATAGAGAGAATGAAACAGCACTTTATCCGTTTCTTTCATCCGCAGGTCGAGTTCCTTGAGGATCACGTAGTCATGAGTCGCCAGAAAGATCTGAACGCCGTATCAAGTTTTGTTTTCGTAATATCACAGCCGGAATAGATCACTTTCATCACATGGGTTTTGCCTGTGCCATTGGCCCCAACAAAAACGTTTATCCCCGGAAAAAGAACCAAATCCAGTTTCTCAAATGCAGTAAACTGCTCAAGTTCGATTCTTGTGATTGTCGTCGTGCTTCCCCCCTTATCAACACCCGACAGAATCCCCACTTCCTGAATCTTCTTCGGACGGGAACTCCCCCTCACTTAACTTCCGGCAGCAACTTCATCGGGTTAATCGGATTGGTCGCCTCGCGGACCTCAAAATGGAGATGATCGGTTTGAATGTCTTTCGGGACCCTTCCGGTTCGACCGACCCGCGCGATCATCTGGCCGCGACTGACTTTGTCCCCCGCCTTCACCACCACTTCGCTGAGATGGGCATAAATGGTGCGCAATCCTTTTCCTTTTTGTTTGCCGTGATACAGGATGACATAGTTTCCCAGGGTATTCCCGAAGTCGTCACTGACCCCGCCGACCATCTGCACTTCCCCATCTGCCGCGGCCAGCACCGGAGATCCGGGGGGGGCGGTCAGGATCATGCCGTTTCCCATCAATCCGCTCTCCGCGCCGAATTGTTTTGCCACGGCAAAATTCCCTGTCAAAGGCCAGGAGAATGTCAGTGTATCAACTTTCTTTACCTGGGCCGGCGGCTGAACATCCTGGGGAGCAGGGACTGCGGTTGGTTCCGGAGTGGGTGTCGGGGTTGGAACGCCCGGTTCAGGAGTGGGTGTCGGAGTTGGAGTGGAGAGAGGCGGCTCTCCTTTCTCCACACGATGCTCATCCACAAGTTTCTCAATCCGTTTCGCCAAAGCGATCCGCTCTTCGCGAGAACCCTCCGGTGTCTTGTGATACACCTTTTCCGCAACCGACATCTGGACCTCTTTGACTTCATCCGCGCCAGGAATGAACAGTTTCTGTCCGATCTGCAATTTGCGGGGATCATGGATGTTGTTGTATCGTTCGATCAGCGTTCGTTCGACACCATAGGCATCCGAGATCCGTTTCAGAGTCTCTCCCGCTTTAACCTCATGGTAAACCCCTTTTTCCTCGGGAGCCGCCGCTTTCACAGCCACAGCCGATTTAGGTTCCGTGGCGCCCGGAATATGCAGGCGCTGTCCCACTTCCAAATGATTAGGATCGTGAATGCGATTGATTCGCTGAATTCGTTGAGGCGTGATTCCATAGGCGCGCGCGATTCCCACCAGAGTCTCCCCTTCCGCCACAATATGCGTAACCCCCTCCAACACAGGTGGATCTCCCACATAGCCCCGATCCGACTGATGCGCACAGGACCCCATTAGTCCTGCCCAGATGCAGAGACACAGCAAAACACTCCGCGTATTTCTCGGAGAAAATCTTGATCGGCATTTCACGACATTCATCATCGTGCTCAGACCCAGGGATGCCCGGTCGCACCGGAGCGCCGCACATCACATTTCGAGGCTCTGCCTCGATTCGCCACTTCTGCGAACGATTCCAGACACATTCCGGCAACGCCAAAACCGATATTGCCGACATTCTGAGTCGCCGAAAAACCCGCAGAAGAAGCCCCAGCCGGGCCGAGTCAATATCTGGCAAGTACGCGGAATCAGACGTCCTTTTCCATCCCGCAGTTCAGTGGATAAGCCTATTGTGACATAAACGAAATGAAAATGCCAGATGGTCGTTACCGACTTCCGTTCGAGGATTCGATCGGTCGGTAAGCCACGACAATCCGGAAGATTTGATTGAGGTCCTGCACCTGGACATTCTCAAAACCCG